>JAGGTG010000056.1 GCA_021163905.1 Candidatus Aerophobota bacterium | reverse complement strand
GCGAAGCATTGCCCCCTCAATTAGCTTGATTCTTCTGAAGATTTAGCGAAGGAAATAGATAAGTTAATGGGCAAAAGGAAAAGAAGCAGGTTTATAACTGAAGCAGCTCGAAAGGAGTTGAAAAGGATTCGTCTTGAGAGAGTATTGGAAAAAGCAGCGGGGGCGTGGAAAGATGAAGATCATCCTGAACTCAAAAAAAGAACTTACCAATGGGTAAGAGATTTCAGAGAAGAGGCAGAAAAAAGATTTGAAGAAATGACAAAAACTCAAATGTTAATCGGTGCGATGGTTAGAAATACCGAGAATTATGGATAAAATAACAAAGGATACTGATAAACTCCAGGTAACATTTATTCCCGGTAAGGGGGATACTCCCGGGAAGATATTTTTCTGGTTTCCACCTAAGTACGATAAATATTCTGTGGAGCAGATCCTTTACCAATTTACGGATTCAGTTTCTCATTTTTCCTTTCAAAATGAAAAATTTCCTCTTGTTTTGCCTGCAAGTTGGGTTCTTAAAAGAAAGCCAAGATCAAACACTCCCAGGGTTTTTAATGTTCAGGGTAAAGCTCTCTCTATAGTTGACTCGCTCATATTTCTTTCTGCAATTAGCGAGGATGGATCATCTCCTCTCTTTCATAAAAAACCAAGCTCCTCTTTAAAGGTGTGGACTCTCGCGGCAAAATTTTCCCTTGAGCTTATAATAAGAGGGCAAATTATACCAACTCTTAAGCCTATTTCAGGTAATTTTTTTAAGGCTGTATGGAAAGTGTCATTGTGGATGGACTCTGACAGGAAAAGATTTTTAAAACTTGCAGAGGCTATGCCCTTAGCCTGCTATGCTGCACTTTGTAGAGATGGAAAAGAGAAAAAATCCTCTCCAGCGATTTACCCACCGGAGTTTTTGCTGCAGCAGTTTCTTGATGAGGCAGCTGACTGTTTTGTCCGTTATAGTTTTAAATCAAAGAAAAAGGATGCTCTTTTTCGAGCCTTTGATGATGACTGGCAGGTTAGATTTATTTCATCTTTAATTGGACAGAATTCTACCTTTTGCCTTAAAGGATTTAATGAAAGATATATTCCACAGCTTCTTGATAAATGGTTAAAGCCAGTTCTTGCCTTTCATAGCTGGCGGGACTACAGGGTTTGCCTTAAGTTAGAGATGCCCCCTGATGATGGAAAAGATATTGATAGTAAATGGCGGATAAGCTATCTGCTTCAGGCAATGGACGATCCTTCTCTTCTGGTTCCAGCTGAAAAGGTGTGGAGATCCTCTAAAGAAGAACTAAAGTTTTTAAATCGTTCCTTTAAAAAGCCCCAGGAAAGGCTTTTAATGGCATTAGCCGATGCTTCCAACATCTTTCCTCCTCTTACAAGAAGTCTCAGAACGGCAAGGCCCTCCTGTGTAACACTTGATACTAAGGAAGTATGGGAGTTTATAAGTGAGGCTGCTATCATTTTACAACAGTCAGGATTTGGGATTTTAGTTCCTCAGGAGCTTACCAGAGCAGGACAGAGAAGGATTAAACTAAAAATGAAGGTGGGATCAGGAAGGTCAGATGTTAAAATTGGAGGAGGATCCGGGATGTTTAATCTTTCCTCACTTGTAGATTACAAATGGGAAATAGCACTGGGGGATGACAAGTTAAGTATATCAGATTTCAGGCAAATAGCTAAACTTAAACAGCCTATCGTTCGCTGGAAAGATCGGTGGATTATGGTAGATCCAGAAGAGATTAATCAAATTGAAAAGTTACTTACCAGAAAGGATTCAGGAAAATTAACTCTTCAACAGGCTTTATTTTCCGCTCTTATCGGAGAAAGAAAACATCCTGAGATTAAAACTCCGGTTGAGGTAGTGGCAGCAGGCGATTTTAAAAGTATAGTTGATACTTTAAAAGATGGGAAACTGTTAAAGCCAGTTCAACCTCCCCCCACATTTCAGGGTAAGTTAAGAGCTTATCAGAAAAGAGGTCTTATGTGGATCGCTGGAATGACAGGATTTGGATTTGGTATCTGTCTTGCCGATGATATGGGATTGGGAAAAACTATTCAGGTAATAGCCTGGCTGCTTTACAGAAAATATCTTACACCTGATGATCAACATCCTGTTCTTGTTATATGCCCCACCTCGGTTCTTGGAAACTGGCAAAAGGAAATTGAGCGATTTGCTCCGGATCTGCCTGTTGTAAGACACTATGGTTTAAATCGGGATACTTCAAAAAAGTCCTTAGAAGAAAAATTTTCTCCCCATACAGTTGTCTTAACTACCTATTCCCTTGCAGTGCGTGATAGAGATCTTCTATCACAAATTGAGTGGGGTGCGGTTATCCTGGATGAGGCTCAGAATATAAAAAATCCTTTTTCTCAGAGAGCAAAAGCCACCCGCAGGCTAAAAGCTCGAGCAAGGATTGCCCTTACAGGAACACCTGTAGAGAATAGGTTATCGGAGCTATGGTCTATTTTTGAATTTCTTAATCCTGGATTTTTAGGTCCCCTGAAGCGTTTCAGACAGGAGTTTGCTATTCCTGTTGAGCGCTACAGGGATCCGGAGGCAACAGCTAAACTTAAAAAACTATCCGGCCCTTTTCTTTTGAGAAGGTTAAAAACCGATAAGTCTGTTATTGCTGATCTTCCCGAAAAAAATGAGATGAAGGTATTCTGTACCTTAACCAGAGAACAGGCCACTTTGTACCAGGCTCTTATTGACGAAACAATGAAAAAAATAGAGAAAAGCGAAGGTATGAAAAGGCGCGGCCTTGTTCTATCTCTTATAACCTCTCTTAAGCAGATATGCAATCATCCCTCCCTTTACCTGAGGGAAGGTAGAGCCTATCCCAATCGTTCAGGGAAACTAAAACGTCTAACCGAGATGATCGAGGAGCTTATTGAGGAAAGGCACTTTGCTCTTTTATTTACTCAGTTCAGGGAAATGGGTTACCTTTTAGTTCGCTATTTTGAGGAAAAATTTGGTGTAAGAATTCCTTTTCTTCATGGTGGGATTCCGGGTAAAAAAAGAGATGAGATGGTTCGCTCCTTTCAGGAAGATGAGGATGCCCCACCCTTACTTTTAGTTTCTCTTAGAGCAGGGGGAACAGGACTTAACCTGACAAGGGCAAGTTTTGTGTTTCATTTTGATAGATGGTGGAACCCGGCAGTAGAAAATCAGGCAACTGACCGTACTTTTAGAATAGGCCAGAAAAAGAATGTCCAGGTATATAAATTTATCTGCATTGGTACTCTGGAGGAAAAAATAGACAGGATGCTGGAGGAAAAACTCGATCTTGCAAATAAAGTTATAGGTACCGGGGAGAGCTGGCTTACAGAGATGTCCTCTGATGAGCTGCGCGAGATCCTTAGCTTGAGCAGTGATGTCACGGTGGAGCAGGAGGTATAGTTATGGCGAGAAGAAAGGCATTTGGTACTACCTGGTGGGCGAGAAAGTGGATAGAGGCCCTTGAGGTTCTTGGGAGTACCTATTCAAATAGATTGCCAAGGGGTCGAACTTATGCCAGACAGGGAAGAGTTGTGGATTTAAAAATTATCCCTGGAGCAGCAGTTGCCAGGGTTCAGGGAACAAGAAGAGTTCCCTACAGGGTGCAGATAAAACTCAGGGCACTAACTGATAAACAGTGGAAAAGGGTAATTAAGGTGCTGGCAAAGGAGGCTATTTTTGCTGCAAAGCTTCTTAACGGAGAAATGCCATCTGATATAGATGATGTATTTAAAAGGTGCGGCCTTTCTTTATTTCCCACAACAGCTACAGAACTTGAGACAAGTTGTTCCTGTCCTGACTGGGCTAATCCCTGCAAACATATAGCTGCCACTCATTACATCCTGGCACAGGCTTTTAACCATGATCCTTTTTTGCTTTTTGAGCTTAGGGGGTGGAAAAAAGATAGAGTCTTGAGGGAGTTAAGAGCTGCAAGGAGTCTGGAAGATCTTGAGGAAAAAGAGTCCCCATCTTTTGAGGAGCAAATCCATTCAGAAAAGATTATTCTAAAAGAACTTGATGAGGAAAAATTTACCTGTCTGAAAACCTCTCTTGATGACATACACTTTCATATTACCAGCCTGGGGGAATTTACCATTTTGAAAAGGCTCGGACCCCTGCCAGAGGAGGGTAATTCCGGTGAGTTTACAAAGATTTTAGAAGAAATTTATAAGAGTGTATCTGATACGGCACTTAAAACTATCCTTTCTGCAGATGAGAATGTTAAAAGATTCAGCCCATAGTAAGTTATTTCTAACAATACCAGCAGAAGAAAAAAGAAGTAGTTTCCTTAAAAATCCCGTAATCCTCTGCTACAATTAGTATCAATTCCCATAATCTTTTGCAATTCTTTTTTTCTTGGGACACCTCCTTTAAAGGGCTCCTGGGTATCCCAATTTCAGACCTGAGGTTCTTGATTGTAATTTTATTATTTAGTATTATGTGAATAACGAGTTATTTTCAATATTTTAAATAAATATTAGCAGAGAAAAGG
>JAGGTG010000114.1 GCA_021163905.1 Candidatus Aerophobota bacterium | reverse complement strand
AGTTTTCTGCGAAAAATTTTATAAAGATTATATAATAAAAAGAAATAAAAAGATACCTTTTGTAGCCTTTCTTATATTCTTGCTTACCATTCTTGTATGTAGATTGATAGTAATATGGATTGAGGAAGGCAGGCCTTTTCTTAATTTTTTTAGAATTTCTGAGTACCATGTTCACCATTTTTACCTGGGTATATTTCTAATCATTATTTCAAACTGGCTTTTATTGCAGGTAAATAATAAAAAATACATTAATGAGATTAAAATCTCCAGTAGTATCCTGTTTGGCATTGGTCTTGGTCTGATAACAGATGAATTTGGACTCATTCTGACAATGGAATTTGATATAAAGGGAGAGTACTGGGCACCTCATTCTTATTATCTTATGAGCATTATAAGTGCAATTTTTTTATTTAACCTGATCTTTCCTCGAAGAAAAAACAAGGATCAGTGATTTGTATCACCCTTTATCCCCAGTTCATCCATTATATCTTTTAAATTAGATTTTTTAGATTTTTCTGTAACTTTAAATCACCAACCTGTGGATCGCCCAGTATTATATTCTATCAAGATTAACATTTAAGAGGTTCCCCAGAAAACTTCCCAGAATAACAAAACCTGTATAAGGAGTCAGTCTTTTCCTGTAGAATCAAGGGATATGCTTTGCTCAACAGGAATAACTATCGGAACTCCTCTGACCTCCTCTACAATAGCATCAATTCCATAAACTTCTTTTATAAGCCCGGGTTTTATTATCTGTTTTCCCTGTGCATATATCATACCATCCTTCATTACTATAAATCTGTCACTATAGCGAAGTGCCAGATTAATCTCATGCATCACAATTACTGAAGTGATACCTTTTGTATGTGTTAATCTTAGCTATATTCTCATAATTTCAAGCTGATTTTTTATATCGAGATTGTTTATAGGCTCATCCAGGAAGAGTATTCTTGGATTCTGTACCAGAGCCCTCGCCAGCATTACTTTTTGCAATTCACCACCACTCAGCTCATTTGTGCGTTTCAAAGCAATTTCCTCAAGCCTCATTAATTTTAAAGTCTCCTCCACAAGCTCAAGATCCCTCTTATCAGGTCCCCACTTTATATAAGGCTTTCTTCCAAGCAAAACAGCGTCAAAGACACTCATAAAACTGCCGTTACTACTTTGAGGAACATATCCAACTTTCCTGGCCATCTCACAAGTTCCAATTAAATCAACAGGTAGATTTTCAATCATGATCACACCTTTTTTCGGTTTAAGAATTCCATTCATACATTTTAGTAAGGTTGATTTTCCAGCACCGTTGGGTCCTAAAATAGCTATAACTTCACCTTCTTCAATCTCAAATTTAACTTCCTTAAGAACAGGAGTGCTATTATATGAGAATTCAACACCATCCACCTTCAGGATCATCTCAAATTCTCCTTTCCATCTTTACAAGAAGATAAATAAACATTGGAGCCCCCATAAATGAAGTTAACACACCAACAGGTAAAAGTACCGGAGAAATAATCGTTCTGGCCAGGGTGTCGGAAACTAAAAGCAACAGGGCACCAAGAAGTGCCGAAATTGGAATTAAAAATCTGTGATCTCCTCCTATTAAAAGTCTAACAATATGAGGGGGAATAAGACCAACAAAGCCAATTATGCCAACAAAAGAAACACCCACAGCAGTTACAAGTGAGGCCAGGAGTGTTCCAATCAGCCTAACCCGCTGAACTCTAACTCCCAAACTCTTAGCTGTCTCATCACCATTTTCTATGGCATTATAGCTCCACCGCTCAATAAAAAAGTAGATAAATGAAGGAATAAACGCCGCAGTAATTATCCAAATCTCTTTCCAAACCGGCCTTCCAAGTTCTCCAAAGCTCCAGTAAATCATAGCTGCAAGTTCCTCTTCTTCAGCAAAATACTGAATTAGCGTAGTTGCTGCCATAAAAAGTGATCCCATTGCAACCCCGGCTAAAATCATAGCTCTTGGGCTTAAACTTCTAAGTCCTGCCAGGATAAGTATTACTACCATTCCTAAAAGGGAACCAGAAAAGGCAAAAACCACAACAGCGTATGGATTATTTATGAAAATTCTTCCAGTACTTTCGGCACCCCCGGCACCAAGAAGCATTATAGCTAAAGAAGCCCCAAACATTGCTCCATGAGAGATTCCCATAGTGTAAGGTGAGGCAAGAGGATTTCTGAGAAGGCACTGCATCACCGCACCGGAAATAGCTAAACCCGCTCCAACCACTATAGCTGCCACTATCCGAGGCAGACGGATGTTCCAGATAATTAAAGTAGCTTTTGAACCTTTACCCACTAAGGCTCTTATAACCTCACCAAAAGATAGAGAATAAGAACCAACACTTAAAGCATAAATTGAAATTAGAAAAAGGGCAAATAATAAAATTATTCCAAAGAACACCCTTTTTGTTGCATATCCTATGTAACTATCAGTTATGCTTAACTCACGGTGAAACCGGTAGGCCTTTTTTGACACTGCTTTTTTCAAGATCTATCCTCCCAAAACCACCAAAGTCCTTTTTCATTCTTATATAAACAGGCTTTCCTACAAGAAAAGTGTAGATTTCATCTGCCTTTTCTTCAGGTCTTATATTTTCAAATCTATCAGGATAAAGAACCTTTCCCACATAGTATGCATCAGCCAGGGCAGTTCCAATATTAGTTGTGTAAAAGTTAAAGGGAAGTAATCCATAAACATTTTTATTCTTAAAGGATTTAAGTGAGCGATAAAATTGTGGATTCTTTTGATAGTCCTGTTTTATAAGCTGAAATCCACCCTCATCGATGAAAATAATATCCGGATCCCATTCCAGGAGTTTCTCCTTGTCTATAAAATGATGCCATCCTCCGAGTTCATCAACAACATTTCTTGCATTTACAAGGACAAAAGGAGGAAATTTAGCTTCTGTACTTTCTATACCATGTGCTCCACGATAACCAATTCCACCAACATAAACCGTAGGTCTTTCTCTATTTGAAATATCCCTGGTTCTCGCCTTTAAATCTTTTTTGATAGCTCTAATAAAATCTATCACTTTTTTAGCTCTTTTATCCTTTCCAATTATCCATCCAGCAAGCTTGAGAGATTTAATCAATGACTTAGAAAATGTGGCCAGCTTTCCATAACTTAGAACTACCACAGGAATATTTGTTTTACTTTGTATATTATCCGCTGTCCTAACATCAACATAGGTCATAAACAAAACATCGGGATTTAATCTAATTAAAGATTCGGTATCTGGAAGTCTTCCGGGACCACCCGGGCCTATGGAAGGCAAGTTTTTAAATTCTCTATGAGCCATTGCATAAGGTCTCCCGGAAGAGCCCCATCTTTTCTCAACATCCTCAACTCCCACAATCTTATCACTGGCATTTAAATAGACAACAAGTCTAAGAGCACCTGGGCCAGCACAAGCTATTTTATTAACATTATCTGGAAGCTCAACTTCTCTTCCAACTAAATCTGTTATCTTAGTTTTAGAAGCAACTGGCATACAGGTGGTCAGGAAAATACCAATCCCCAATACTAAAGTCAGAAAAAGCATCAACACTTTATTTTTCATAACTTACCCCCTTTATCATAATTTTTTGACTTTAATAAAAACTATATCTTTTCAATAATTCCTTCTCCGGTGAGGGCGTGATACTTTTCTTTAGCACATTTTAAACAATAAGGCTTTCTTTTAATGTAAACCACTCTTGTCCTCATGGTAAGCTCACCACAGGCAAAGCAGCGAATACTCTCAAAAATAGGTGCCTGCTCAACTGGAGGAACTTTAACATACTCAACTTTAAACTCTTCCCTGGAAAGTTCCAGCATTCTATAGCCAATTTTTTCCCAGAGTTCATTTAATGTAGCTGCATCTTTAGCTGTTCCTTTTCTTTGAGTTACAACCTTTTCAAAAAGCCGTATAGCCTCCTCAGGGAAATACCTTTCCTTTAATTTCTCACCATCTATGTATATCCTGATTCCCCTCCAATCTTCTCGCCTGAGAAGAGTTAAAGCATTTTTCCCTAAATCAAGATAAATCAGACTATTATTACCCAATGTACAACCTGTTGTAATCTGCACACCATCGGTAAAGCAGTTATTACATTCAACTATTGCCAGAATTCTCTCCTGAACACTTTCATCAAAACTAAGTCTCCCCACTCCAAGCTCCTCCATCGCCACCATGGAAGCTTTAACTCCCAGGGCCACATAAGGACAGATATGTCCATGAAATTCCTTTGCAATTTCCAAAACTTTCTTCAGATCTTTATTCTTAACAAATCCACTGAGCTCTAACATTTACATCTCCTACTAAGTATTCAGTTTCCAAAAATTTTGACAGAAGTATTTTATTTATTTTCCACCATTGTGTCAACATTTTTAAAATAATAACACATAAATAAAAAAAGTCAATTTGCCAAAGGGGGGTATCTCTTTTATAATTTATAAAGTATGGAAAAAGATAAAATTGAGAAATGGGTTCTGG
>JAGGTG010000205.1 GCA_021163905.1 Candidatus Aerophobota bacterium | reverse complement strand
CCCCTTAAATAAGGAAAAGTCTAATACTTTCCTATAGGATCAAGATGAAGAAAATGCCAGTATATAAAGACCGAAATTGTAATCAAGCTGCGGTTTTTTTCTAATGCCTATTTTTAATCCAAGACAGTGTAATTTTAAGTTAAAGCTGTAGTTCAGTTTTTCTACTTTTTTCAAATTTAAATCATAACTAACATCTCCTGAAAAAGATAGATTTTTACCCAGATTTAAAAGTGTCTTAGCTGAAACAAATTTTTTATTATCCAGAGGGTAATCACTGTAGTTAAGCTCTAAATTCCACCACTTTTTATAAATATTGATACCGGATCTAAAATAAATAAAATCTTCATCATAAACATCGTAGGAAAAATCGGTGGATAATCTTCCCTTTGAAAAAGGAATATTTACTTCTACCTCCACCGGATTAAGTTTTTTTAAAGAGCCAGAAAGGTTATAACTTAAATTTAACTTAGAGGAAAAAACCGGCAATTTCTTCCATAAAATATTATTTTGCAATCTTAATCCAATTAAATTCTTATCTACAGCTTCTTTTTCTCTGTAGTCAAGAGATGGAAAACCTGATCCCAGACCATTTGAATGGTAATAACCTAAAGTTGATGATAATCTGTTGGTCAGATTTCCGGTTTTTTCAACAAGAGGAATAAAAAATTCAAGATCCTGATTATTTAAACTCTTTGATATAAAATTCTGATCTCCCCTTTGATACGAGAAAACCTTATATCCAAGAGTGGGTTTAAATCTAATGAAGTGAAAAAGAGTAAATGGATATGATAAAGTTAAAGAGGAAAATGCCCTTGTTATGCGTTTTTTCTCCTGAATAAAATTTGTTAGCTCGGTTTGCTGGGTAAGATAAAACCTTCCGGAAAAAGGCTTAAAAAAACTTACATTTAATCCTGGCATTAGTTGTGGATATTCTCCAAATTTATTTATATTTGGTTGCCAGATAACTCTAAGGCTGGAGGTCTTTCCTGTAAAATCACAGGATAAAAATGAGGGAGAGATTTCTTTTTTTGCAGCAGGTAAGTTATAAAAGTAATCTTTTATCACATCCTCATCACTTAGATAATCGATATTCAACTTTAAAAAACCACGATAAGAAACTGAACTTATATGATGCAACTTAACCATTCCTCGAACTCTACCGGTATCTTTTTCTTTTATACAGTAAGTACTCAAATCTCCATTATTTTTTTTTGAAAAATACGATAAGTCAACACCTCCTGCCAGACCCTTCTTCTGGTAAAAATTAAGATTTGCTGATCCCTCAGTGTGGAAAGAGTAAAAAGAATAACCGGTTTTTATATACCATCCGGTAAACTCGCTGTAACCTATTCGAGGAAAAACTATTTTATTTTTTCTCGTAAGATACCGGATAAAAACAGGGGTCCAGAAAATTGGGAGTGAACCAAGATAAAAAGTGGCATTTTTTACCACAATTTTGTCTCCAGGATAAAACTGAATAATCCTGGCAAGCACATGATAGTGGGGAGGAAGGAGGTTACATGTGGTAAAACTACCCACGCTGAGGGATATTTTATCTGGAAAAATACGAGCTCTGGCAGCCTGAAAAATAACCGATCCCTCTTTCCCCGAGGGTTGCTCAATAGAGCCCTGTTTTTGCTTTAAATTAAAACTTAACTTTTTCCCTCTTATCCTGTGAGAATTTAATTGAAGGGAAATATTTCCCCACCCTTTAACCTCAGAACTGTCAATATTTATCTGTATTTCATCAGCTTCCACAGTAATTCCATCATACTCCATTTTAACTTTTCCCCTACCAACAATAAAAGGGGGACTGTAGAAGTAGCTGATCTCATCGGCCTTTATAATAATATTTTCCTGAGCATATACGGGTGTGACCAGAAGGATAAAAACAAGTATTATCTTTAAAGAAAAATACTTAAAGATTCTACAACTTAAATTTTTCACCCAGGAATATCTTTCTTGCCTCTTCATTTTGGGTAAGTTCTTCTCTGGTTCCGGCAATAAGTATCTCTCCCTGATACATTATATAAGAGAAATCAGTTATCTGTAGAGTTTCCCTAACGTTATGATCCGTTATAAGTACCCCTATCCCCTTTTTTTTAAGATCAAAAATGATGGACTGGATATCAGCTACAGTGATGGGATCTATTCCTGCAAATGGTTCATCAAGAAGTATAAAGGAGGGAGATGTAACAAGAGCTCTTGCTATTTCTACCCTTCTGCGTTCTCCTCCTGAAAGAAAATAAGATTTTTTATCTCTCAAATGATAAATACCAAGTTCTCTCATAAGTTCCTTTGCTCTTTCCTGCTGCTCTCCAACTGGAAGTTTCATGGTTTCCAGAATGGCCATAAGATTATCCTCAACTGTTAGCTTTTGAAAGACAGAAGGATTTTGAGGAAGATAGGCAATCCCTCTGCGAGCCCTTTTGTAGATGGGAAGGTGGGTTATATCCTCTCCATTTAAAATTATCCTTCCCTCATCAGGACGTACAATACCAACTATCATATGAAAGGTTGTGGTTTTACCCGCCCCGTTTGGACCTAACAGCCCTACCACCTGTCCCTTACCCACCTCAAGAGAGACACCTTTAACTACCGGCTTTTTCTGATAGCTTTTACTTAGATTTTCCACCCGGAGTGCCAATTATCCCCCCTTTTAATATGTAGGTAGCCTCCACGGGAGTTCCTTCCGCTTTTAATTTTTTCTCAACGGTCCATATGGTAATTTTCTGAGCAACAAGACTGTTACCAAGATCATCTTTGTAATTAACGTCTCCCTCAAGTATTAAAATTCCATCTTTAAGGGTATAAGTTATCCTCTCACAGGAGCCCTGGAATTTAGTTCCCTGTTTTACTTTAACATTACCAGTTGCTATTAACTTATCAAGAGTATTCTGGGGAGTAAGGTAAATATACATCTCTGAAGCCTGGAGAGTATAGTCTTTCCAGACCGCCTTAACATCACCCTGATAAGTTAAGATTCGATTGGCATAATCTATACTTTGCTGATTGGAGCTGACCGTTATCTTCTCTTGAGCCATGGATAATCCACTTGTCACCAGAGCCATCGTAAAAATAACAGCTACAAACATAGATTTTCTCATTAAGATCCTCCTTCAAAATAGGTGGTTACCTGATTTTTTATTATCACCAAACTTAAATCTGGCTTGCCTATTAACCCTTTACCTTTAATAATAAAACCTCCTTTTTTAACAGTAACCTGTTTTTCTGTATATAATCTTTTCTCAGACCCACTCCATATAAGCTCAGATGTTCTTAACTCCGCCTTTTCCTTAAAGGAGATTATGCAGATTTTATCTTTAAGCAATAAATTTGAATTCTCTATTCTCACCTCTCCGGCTACTCCTTCGGAAACAGGATCCCCTTTTTCAAATAACTTTACCTTAACCTTCTTTAAAACGGTGTATCTTTCAAACTCCACCGCCTCCTCAGCACTTAAAACCCAGGATACTCTTCCCCTATCGTCCCAACCTACAAATTTAACTCCACTTGCCTTTATAAGAGGAAGCTCATGAGATTTTTGTTGGGGAAGATAACTACCCTGGTTTTTTTGCAAGATCAAGAAAAAAAAGACAATACCAGCAATAGATACACCGCCACCTATTAATAAAAGGAGTAATTTTTTTCTCATTTTTTACTATTTTAACCTGCCTGGTTCTTTTATCATTTGTTCGATTGTTCGATTAATCTTTCAACAGTTTTCCATCTTTTCCTTACTATATCTGGAAACTCCTTGTTCTTTCTTAAACATTTTTTTAGAAACTCAATTGTTATTTTATCCGAAGGATATCCTGAGCCAATTTTTCCATAAAAGGAGGTAAGTTTTTTTATCTCACTGTCTCTTGCCACTTTAGCCAGAATAGAAGCTGCAGATACAACCGGGTAATTTTTATCTGCAAAGTTCTCCACTATTAATTTTACTCTTTGATCCTCTATAAGAGATCTAATTTTCCTCTCATAAGAACCGCACCATCTGGTAGGAGCATCAACAACAGCCAGATCGGGAGAAAACTTATTAATTAAAAGAGCAATACCTTTTAACTGGGGATAGGTTATCCCATATTGATCTATTTGAGAAGGGAAAATCTTAATTAATTCCCATTTCTGAGCAATTTTTTCAATTAGAAACTTCATCTTTTCCCTTTTCTTAGCAGATAAAAGTTTGGAATCCTTTACTCCTATTCTCAAAAGTTCGGGAATATCTGTTTCCTTCAACAGTATTCCACAAATAACCATAGGTCCAATTACCGGTCCCCTACCTGCCTCATCTATACCCAATACAAATCTTTCCATTTTTGTTCGCTCTTATATCAGTGTAGTTTAAAAAAGAAATTTAACCGAGCTTTGAGTTATTGTAGTTTAAACCCGGCTCCCTGTCAATGAAAACTATTTCCAGTTTCGGGAAAAATTCAGGGCTGCCCTTTCCCTCGGTGTTTTCTGGCGCCTGCGGCTAAGTTCTACTTTTATCCTGGTCCCTGGCTCGGTAGAATTTGTCCTATT
>JAGGTG010000053.1 GCA_021163905.1 Candidatus Aerophobota bacterium | reverse complement strand
CCTGTATTTCATACCTTTAATTTATTAGATTTAAGAGATATCCGTTCTTAATGGAATATTATTATTTTAAAAAACTTTGGACAAATTTAATCTCTGGCATGGGGTAATGTTTAGTGTTATAGGTAGCTAAGGGAATGTTATTAATGGTGCAAGTGGCAGCAATGAGAGCATCAGGTAAAAGCAAGGTTACTCCTTTCCTTTTATACTCTCTTATGTATTCACCAGCTTTATTGGCTATTTTTCGATCTAAAACATAAATCTTCAGAGAATCAAGAAAATTGTTAGTCCTCTCTTCCTCTCCCGGTTTTACCCCTGCTTGAACTTCAGCAATGCAGATAGGAGAGGTAGCTGGTACTCCAGCTATTTTTTCTAAATCTTTCAACAGGTTTATTGTTTTATCTTCTCCCCTTAAAAAGGAGATGATTACATCTGAGTCAAGTAGATAACTACCCATGGTAGATTCTTTTAAGTCTTTTACCAGATTCCTCTCTTATTCCTCTAACATATCTGTGAATATCTTTTATTGAGGAAAGCTCAGGGTGGTTTTCATCCTTCCAAGCTCCAGCTGATTCTTTGAGAGCCTTAAGGAATTTTTCTCTTGCTATTTTTTCTTCTGCTGCTTCTTTCATAAATTTACTTCTCCCTCTTTTACCTGCCAGTTTATCTATTGTTTCCAATATATCCTTAGGTAAAGTTATATGAGTTTTAACCTTTTTTGACATATTTTGTCCCCCTTTAAGTTACACTTTTAGTGTAACAAACATTTTATAAAAGTCAAGCTAATTGAGGGGGCAATGCTTCGCATTTCCCCCTCAACGCTTGCGCTGCTCCCCCTTAAATAAGGAAAAGTCTAATACTTTCCTATAGAATCAAGATCAACGAAAATTGACAAAAGTTTCAAAATATGATAATTTGTTCATATCTTATACAAAGGACAAACTTCATGGTGGAGGATTACGGGGAATACGATTTACTGGTGAGAGTAGCCTGGCTTTACTATGAGGAGGGATTAACCCAGGATCAAATTGCCCAAAGATTTAACCTTTCGAGATCCAAAGTTGTCAGAATACTGAAGAGGGCAAGAGAAAAGGGAATAGTTAGTTTTCAGATAACCGGAGTTGGGAGTAATTGCCTTTCTCTGGAAAAAAAACTTATCTCTCTTTTTGATCTCGAAGATGCCATGGTTGTTCCTCTAATTAGTGAGGAAAAAGTCAGGGATACACTGGGAAAAGCAGCGGCGGTATATCTGGAAAGGAATCTGAAAGATGGAGAACTTCTGGCTATAGGCTGGGGGAGAACGATTCATAAAATTGCCGATCACATAAGAGAGGGACAATTTAAAAGCTTAAGAGTGGTGAACCTTATGGGAGGTCTTACAACCTCCCTTTTTCTTAATCCCTATGATATCGGGGGAAGACTTGCCTCACTATGGGGAGGGGAATGTTATTATGTTTATGCTCCGGCTATAGCAGCTTCAGAAGAGCTGGCCCGTTCTTTTAAATCTGAGCTCACAGTGAAAACAGCTATGAAGATGGCAAAACTTGCTGATTATTCTCTTGTTGGAATAGGGGAAGTTGGAAAGGAGAATACTTTAACTATGATGGGATATATAAATTTGCCGGAGACAGAAATTCTTAGGAGAAACGGAGCAGTGGGTAATATTCTTGCACAGTTTTTTAATTTAAGAGGAGAGAAAGTTGACTGCGAACTTCACAAAAGGATAGTGGGTCTTTCCATTGAGGAGCTTAGAGGTTTAAAGAGAGTTATAGGTGTTGCTGGAGGACGGCGAAAAGTCCAGTCAATTCTTGGTGCACTGCATGGTAGGTTTATCAATATACTTATAACTGATGAGGTTACGGCAAGATCCATTATAGAAAAAGAAAAGGAATCTTTTCGAAGCTAAAAACGTTGCCAGAGGAGGTTTTTATGAGAATAGCAATTGGTGCGGATCATAATGGTTTTGAGCTAAAAAATATAATTTGTGAATTTTTAAAGGATAAAAAGGTAGAATACAAAGATTTTGGAACTTACAGCAGGGAACCTGTTGATTATCCTGATATTGCAAAAATCGTTGCAGAAGCTGTTGCAAGAGGAGAGTTTGATAGGGGAATTTTAATATGTGGGACTGGTCTTGGGATGGCCATTGCTGCTAATAAGGTAAGGGGGATAAGAGCTGCTACCTGTCATGATGTTTACTCTGCAGAAAGATCCAGAAAATCTAATAATTGTCAGATAATGACTATGGGTGCCCAGATAATTGGTTCTGAACTTGCCAAAATGCTGGTTGATGCCTGGCTTAAGTCTGAATTTCAAAATGGGCGTTCTACCCCTAAGGTTAGAAAAATTATGGAAATAGAAAAAGAGAATTTTATTAAATGATAGGTGATAAAAATGCAGGAGAAGATTAGCTTTTCTCAAATTGTTGAGGCAATTAAAGCTGCTGTTGAAAAACTCGATGAGGAGAAAAGGTATCTGGATCGTCTGGATTCTCCCATTGGTGATGGAGATCATGGAAGGACGGTGAGTAATGCCTTTCAGAAAATAGTTCCTTTGCTTGAGGAAGGTGAGGCTAACAACGATATAGGGCGTCTTTTACGAGGTATAGGGAGAAATCTTGCCTTATCAGCTGGCGCTGCAGCAGGCCCTCTTTATGGAACGGCCTTTATGGAGGCAGGAAAAGTTGTGGAAGGCAAAACTGATGTTGGTCTTGAGGAGCTAACAAAAATGCTGGAGGCTGCAAAGGAGGGAATAAAGAAAAGAGGAAAAGCAGAAGTTGGAGAAAAGACAATGCTTGATACCATTCATCCTGCTTCTGAGTCTCTTAAAGAGTCCCTATCTAAGAACTTATCTTTAAAAGATGCCCTTCAGCAGATGAGAAAAGCGGCTAAGAAGGGGATGGAGTCTACCAGGGATCTTATCTCTCAAAAGGGAAGGTCCTCCCGACTTGGAGAGCGAACGAGAGGACATATAGACCCCGGTGCTGCCTCATCTTATCTTATCATAGAAGCTGCAGTTGACTTTTTAGTTGATAAATTGAGTTAGTTGGTTGATCGATTTGTTAGCTTCATTCAATGTCTAATCTATCCTCCAAATGAACCAAATGAACCAAATAAACCATATCAGGAGAAGAAGATGAAAAAGTTCATTAACGATCCTAACAAGGTAGTAGATGAAATGCTGGAAGGATTTTTAGCTGCTCACCATGATATGGTAGAAAAACTCCCAACTTCCCGGGTAGTTGTTCGTAGAGGTGCACCTTTTAAGGATAAAGTAGGACTTGTTACGGGTGGAGGTTCGGGTCATAAACCTGCTTTTATCGGTTATGTGGGAGATGGGCTTGTTGATGCAGTAGCTGTGGGGGATATATTTTCATCTCCTTCTGCCGGGCAGATCTACAATGCCATAAAGGCTGTTGATTCAGGAAAGGGAGTTTTGTGTATGCTTGGCAATTACTCAGGGGATGTTATGAATTTTGATATGGCAGCAGAAATGGCAAGAGAGGATGGGATTAAAGTTGAACAGGTGATTGTTAATGATGATGTTGGATCCAGTCCCAAGGATAAGATGGAAAATAGAAGAGGAGTGGTGGGAGAGGTGATCCTCTGGAAGATAGCCGGGGCTAAAGCTAAAGAAGGTGCATCTTTAGAGGAGCTTAAAAAAACAGCAGAGAAGGCAATATTTAATACCCGAAGTATGGGTGTTGCTCACTCACCCTGCACTGTTCCCACGGCAGGAGAGCCTACCTTCAGCCTTGGTGAGAATGAAATGGAAATAGGGGTTGGACACCATGGAGAACCAGGTGTAAAGAGGATGCCAATGAAATCAGCCGATGAGACAACACTGATGCTTATGGAGAAAATACTTGAGGATCTTCCCTTTACCTCGGGTGACGAGGTCGTGGTTAATATTAATGGACTTGGTGCAACCCCCCTGTTGGAACTTTACATAATTTACAGGAAGGTATATCAGATGTTAAAAGATACAAGTATTAAGGTCCACAGAGCCTATATTGGCGAGTACTTTACCTCACTTGAGATGGGAGGGTTCTCAATAACACTTACAAAACTTGATGATGAGCTAAAAAAACTAATCGATGCCCCGGCAAGATCTCCTCTTTTTGTGCAATAGGTTAAATCTGGTCGGTTTTAAACTAAAAGATCTCTAAAAATAGATATTGTAGAGAGTAGGATTTATCGATCTACTTTGAAAGAGGCTCCATATGGAGCTTCTTATTATCTTATAACAGGTAAGGGGGAAATGAAGTGAACAAAGATAAATTGCTTGATAAAACATTTGCCTGTATTGCTGCCTCAGCTATAGGAGATTCCATGGGAGTACCTGTGGAGGGATGGCATTACACAGCAATCAGGAAAAAATACGGAGTACTGGATAATCTGATTCCCGAGCTCGGTGGTTATCATAAAGAGGTAAAGGGAGTGCCTTATCAATCTACCGATGACACGGTCCTCAGAAATCTTATCCTGAAGGCGATAATTAAAAAGAACGGTCGAATAACAGCTTATGATTT
>JAGGTG010000219.1 GCA_021163905.1 Candidatus Aerophobota bacterium | reverse complement strand
GGGAAAATGTAGATTAAGACAAAGAGTACAAAAAAGTAAGGTGTGATGCAATGGGATTGGAGGAGTATCAAAAAAAGAGGAATTTCAGTAAAACCCCGGAACCAAAGGGAACTGAAAAATTGGAACCAGGAAATTCTTTTGTAGTGCAAAAACATAAGGCAAAGCGTCTTCACTATGATTTTCGTCTGGAAATTGATGGGGTATTGAAAAGCTGGGCTATTCCTAAAGGTCCCAGTTTAGATCCTGCTGAAAGGCGTCTTGCTGTTCAGGTAGAGGATCATCCTGTTGAATATAAGAATTTTGAAGGGGTAATTCCACCCGGAGAATATGGTGCAGGGACAGTGATGATCTGGGACTTTGGAACTTATGAGCCATTGGGTGAGAAAAATTTAAGTGATGGCTTGAAAAAGGGAGAGATTAGGTTCTGGTTAAACGGTAAAAAGCTAAAGGGTGGTTTTACGCTTGTTTTAACCAGATACCGGGGTAACAGGAAAAACTGGCTTCTCATTAAAGAAAAAGATGAGTATGCTCGAAAAGGATCAAATATAACCGAGGAACAGCCTAATTCAGCTTACAGTGGGAAAAGTATAGAGGAAATAGCTATCTTAAAATAATGTACTTTTTGCTTTTTCTCAAGTTACAGATAAGGTTGGGTATTCTGCAACATTTTTGATACTGAAAGTGAATTGAAGGGTAAAAAATAAATTTTTCCGAGGATAAAAAATGGTGAAAATAAAAGCTATTATGGGGGCAATTATTTTAGTGGCAAATTTAACTGGATTTACAACTGGTAAAATGTTGACAATTGCAGGATTTGATAAAAGACTTTATGCTGCAGAAATACCAGGCTCTTTTCCCCTCATCATTAGTCCCAGGGCTAAAGTAGCTCTGGTAGAAAATGGATTTGTGGTAGTTCCCAGCAGGAAATTTAAAGATATACCAGAGGTATATAAAGAGTGCAGGAGAAAAGGTATACCTATTTTCCTCACCACTGATGCCATTTTACATACAACTCATATCCTTCTTGATTATACCTGGAGAATTGTAGAAATAGAGAAAATAAGGCCTTCTCTTATAAAGCTTACCCAGGCTCTTCTTGATAAATCTTTTTCTCAGTACAAAAAGGCTAAGTATCCCAATGTAAAAGAGGCAGCCCTGAGAAACGTAATGTTCTTCTCAGTTGCACTGAAGCTTCTTGATGAATCAAGGCCAGTACCGGATCTGGTAAAGGATGAAGTTAAAGCTCAAATTAAGCTGATTGATGAACATAAAGGATGGGCCTCTTCCCCTGTATTTGAGGATCCTGAAAGTAAATATGTTTACCAGGAGGATTACAGCCAGTATATCCCCCGTGGACATTATACCAGAAATGAGGAATTTAAATCCTTTTTTAAAGCAATGATGTGGTACGGAAGATCTCTTTTCCCCCTGCCTCGCCCTGACTGGAAAATTGATAGTTTTTTAGAAAGAACTACTCGCCAGGCTCTTTTAATAACCCTTGCACTTAGTCAGAGTAAAGCTGAGGGTGGGAAAGCTTTCAAAATATGGGAAGATATACATAATGCTTTGAGCTTTTTCATAGGAGAAAGCGATGATCTTACCTTTTATGATTATAAGGATCTTTTAGAAAAACTGTACGGTAAAAATCCTTCCCTGGATGATTTTGAGAATGATGAGGGTATTAAAGACTTTATTTTGAGGGCTATGAGGTTAAAGGAGCCAAAAATTGAAAGTGGAATAAAATGGACAGTTTTTCCAAGACCGGATGCTTTTTATAAGAAGGGTTTTAAATTTTTAGGACAGCGCTATACCCCTGATTCTTACATTTTCCAGAATCTTGTTTATCCTGAGGTTGAAGATAGATTTTTGCCCAAGGGTCTTGATATAATGGCGGTTTTTAGCTCTAAAACGGCAAAGAGCATCCTTCAAAAAGAGGGTGATTTTAAGAAAAAAGGATACAGAGAAAAATTAAAACAGCTTGAGAAGAAGTTTTCTAATTTATCTGAAAAAGAGTGGACTAAGAGTTTATACTGGATGTGGCTTTACTCCCTGAAGCCTTTGCTAAAGGAGAAAAAAGAGCATTATCCTTTGTTTATGAGAAATAAAAGTTGGGTAAAAAAGAGTCTGAATACATCTCTTGCAAGTTGGGCAGAGTTAAGACACGATACCATCCTTTATGTAAAGCAATCCTATACCCCCCTTAAGGCAGTGCTACCTTCCTTTAGAAAAAGTTATGTTGAGCCTTATCCTCTGGTGTATAAAAGGATAAAGGATCTTATCCAGAGTACAAGGGAAAGTTTATCCTCAAAAGATTTTCTCCCGTCAGAATGTGAGAGAAAACTTAAGAGTTTTGAAAAGCTCCTTTCCAGGCTCGAGGTTATCTCACAAAAAGAACTTGAAAAAAAGCCCCTTAGCCTGAGAGAATATCATCTTATATGGAATATTGGCTTTAGTTTATCCTCGCTTACCCATTTTTCAAAGCCTGTTATGGAGAAAATAGCTTCAGGAACTGATTCTAAAATGATGCTTGTTGTGGATGTGCATACCGATGCAAATACCCACCGTGTTCTTGAGGAGGCAGTTGGATACCCATTTATAATTTATGTTATGGTTCCAATTGAGGGAAAACTCACCTTAACCAGGGGAGCGGTATTTTCCTACTATGAATTTACCAAGCCTATGGATAAAAGACTAACCGATGAGAAATGGCAAGAAATGCTGAAAGTGAATGAGCAACCTCCTCTGCCTGAATGGACAAGGGGATTTATGGGGGAGATGGAATAATCGAAAATTGTTGGGACAGAATAGGAATTTATTTTAGAACTGGGGAAAATGATGATGAATAGATCCAAAAGAATTAACAAAAGAAAATTGCTGGTGGCTTTTTTGTTTGCTGGATTTATCTTTTTTTCTTCTAATTTTTCAATTTATGCTCAAAAATACCGCACTGGCTTAATTTGGAAAGATCCTACTAAGGTGCCATATCTACATAGAATTGAGAAAATAGGAGCTGAGAAAGGAGCTCCTGTTGGTCTTCCTTCCTCAGTTGATAATTCTTCTCATCTTCCACCAGTAAAAAACCAACAACTTAGCGATTGTGTAGCTTGGGCATTTGGCTACTACTATAAGACTTATCAAGAATGGGAGGAGCATGAATGGGATGTTACGTTGCCCGATCATCAGTTTAGCCCTGCTTTTATTTATAACCAAATAAATGGCGGAGTAGATGGGGGTTCTACTTTTTCCGATGCTATGAGTTTAATTTGTAAGATGGGATGCGCTCCTCTTTCTGTTTGCCCTTATGACGCTAATTGTATCACTTGGCCTACCGAGGAGGCTTATGATGAAGCTCTGCCTTTTCGGACAGATGCAAGCAACTATCTTTTCATTGGTAGTGACACAGGAATAGGGGATCTAAAACAGTATTTGAGTGAAGGACATATTGCTGTTATTGGTATACATGTTTGGGGTAATTTTGATAATATTTCTGACTATGACAATACTTATTGTGTAGCCGATAAAACAGGAGAAAATAGAGGTGGACATGCCGTAACAGTGGTAGGCTATGATGACAATAAAGTAACTCATGATGGAATTGGAGCCTTTAAATTAGTTAATTCCTGGGGAACTGGTTGGGGAGATAATGGTTTTTTCTGGATGTCCTATGAGGCAGTAAAATCCTCTGACTTGTGTTTCGGGTACGCTTATTTTTTAACTGATCTTGTTGGTTATTCTCCTATAATTAAAGCGAAATTTAATATTACTCATCCAAAAAGAGGACAACTTCAAATTTGGGTTGGCTTAGGTAATGCATCATCTCCTCTGTGGGAGAAGCAATTTTTTCCTAATGGATTAACATTCTCTAATCCAGAGTCTTACCCTGATGAAAATCCTTTTCCCTCAAATAACGTAGTAGTTGATATAAGCGATAGTTCAAATGATTTGAATCCTTCAGGAGATAACCCTATTTTCCTAAAAGTTGTTGATACGGTAGCGGGAGATTCCGGTACTATTAATAATTATTTCCAGGTTGAGCATCTCACCTGGGGTGTTACTGCAACTTCTCCAGAGACACCAAAAGATATACCCGATAATAATGATCCAGTATATGTAACGCTCAATTTAACTTCTACTGAGCCTGATCTTACCATTAGTGCTATTAGCTTCTCATCAGCAGCACTGAGCCAGCCGGTAGATATCTATGTCACCGTAAAAAATCAGGGAACCCAGGATGTAACGGATAGTTTTTATGTAGATATTTACTATGATCCTGCAACAGAGCCTGTTAAGGGAAAAACTACAGAAAGGGAAAGGGGTCAGATAGGAGATGAGCGAAAACTTGTAACCCAGACTGTGCCGGCAGGTGGTACCATTCAGGTTAGTTTTACCCACACTTTTACCACTCTTGGTGAGCACAGGATCTGGGCTCAGGTAGATACTGATGATAGCATAACTGAGACCAATGAAGACAATAACATATACGGACCAGAGTCTATAACGGTAGAAGTTCCTCCAGGAGATGGAACCACAACTTACTGGGCAGTAATAGCAGGAGTATCTAATTATCTTTAT
>JAGGTG010000253.1 GCA_021163905.1 Candidatus Aerophobota bacterium | reverse complement strand
ATTCAAGGCTCAATACTGCTTTTAGACAAAACAGACGAGAAAGACGAAATAGACGAAATAGACGAAATAGACGAGATAGACGAAACAGACGAGATAGACGAGATAGACGAAAAGGATGAGGTAGCAGATGGAGAAGATAATAAGATTAGCACATGGAAGTGGAGGTAAGTTAACTCAGCAGCTCATAAGAGATGTTTTTTTTCCTTGTTTTAACAATCAGTTTCTTGCTCCTCTTGATGATTCTGCAGTGGTTAATATTGATGGGATAAGGGTAGCTTTTACAACTGACTCGTATGTCGTAAAACCTATTTTTTTCCCGGGAGGGGATATAGGTAAACTATCCGTATCGGGAACCATAAATGATCTTGCTGTAATGGGAGCAAGACCCGCCTTTATAAGCTGCAGTTTAATTATAGAGGAGGGGTTTTCTTTATCAGATTTGAAGAGAATTGTTTCCTCTATCCAGCACACGGCAGAGGAAACTGGAGTTAACATTGTAACAGGAGATACAAAGGTAGTTGAGAAAAGAGGTGCTGATAGTATATTCATTAACACAAGCGGGATAGGGATTGTTCCAGCTGAAGTTAATCTGGGAATTGATCGTATCAGGGTGGGTGATAAGATAATAGTAAATGGAACAGTTGGAGATCATTCTGTTGCTATTTTATCTCAAAGAGAAGAGCTTGGATTTGAGGTATCCCTTGAAAGTGATTGTGCTCCAATTTATGATCTTATAAGTAAACTTAATGGTAACTGGGACAGCGTTAAATTTATGAGGGATCCAACAAGGGGGGGAGTTGCTGGAGTGTTAAATGAGATTGTCCAGAATCGGGGTTTTGGTATAGAACTTTGGGAAAGGAGTATTCCTTTTCAAGAAGAAACTCTTGCAGTATGTGAACTTTTAGGTATGGATCCTCTTTATCTTGCCAATGAGGGGAAAGTTATTTTATTTGTTGAATCGGAAAAAGCGCAGGATATTCTTAATATTTTTAAGGCCCATCCTATGGGAAAAAGATCCAGTATTATAGGTGAGGTGGTTGCCGGACCAAAGGGAAAGGTTTACCTTGTAACTTCAATAGGTACACACAGGGTAGTTGATATGCTGGTAGAGGATCAATTACCTCGAATATGTTAGTTTAAAAGGAGTGATAAATGCCGAGATTTAGAGTGCCTGAAGTCACGGTAGAGCGCCTTTCTATATATTTAAGAGCACTGAAAAAGTTTTCGGATGATCGGATTATATCCTCTCAGGATCTTGCAGAGATAGTTGGGACTACAGATGCTCAGGTGAGGAAGGATTTTGCTTATTTTGGTGAATTTGGAATACCGGGGCAGGGGTATCGGGTTGGAAAGTTAAAGGAGGAGATAATTCATATTCTTGCCCTTGATAAAAAGTGGAACCTTGCACTTGTGGGAGTTGGAAAATTGGGATCAGCTCTACTTGCCTATCCAGGATTTAGAAGGGAGGAGTTTAAAATTAAACTTGCTTTTGATGTAGATCCTGGTAAAATAGGTAAGATTATTGAAGGTGTAAGAGTAGAGGATGCAAAAAGAATACCGGAAATTCTCTCTTCCAATCAAATTGAAGTGGGAATAATAACAACTCCAGCTGAAGTAGCTCAGGAAATAGCAGAAAAGCTTGTTGAAGGAGGTGTAAGGGGAATACTTAACTTTGCACCTGTTCGCCTTGTTATCCCGGAGAATATAAAGCTTAAAAATGTAGATTTATCAATGGAGCTTGAAACACTGGTTTATTTTCTTTCAAGATAGAAAAGAAAAAGGTGAAAAAATGGAAAAAGTCCTCTTTCTCTCTCCCTCTCCCCACATAAAGGATAGGATGGATGTATCCCGTCTTATGTGGGATGTTATATTCTCCCTTTTACCTGCAGTTGGATTTAGTGTTTATTTTTTTAGGTTTAAGGCAGTCGGGCTTTATTTAACCTGTATTTTTTTTAGTGTTTTATCTGAATGTTTATTTTTAAAACTCAGAAGAAGAGAGTTTCCAAAAGAGCCAAGTGCCATTTTAACAGGGCTATTGCTTGCCATGGTTCTTCCTCCATCTATTCCTCTGTGGGCTGCAGCCCTGGGAGCTATATTTGCCATAATATTTGGGAAACAGATATTTGGAGGATTAGGCTACAATATATTTAATCCAGCTTTAATGGGAAGGGCATTTCTTATGGCAACATTTCCTGTCTTAATGACAACCTGGATTAATCCCTTTACTCTTGATGTGGTAACGAGTGCAAGTCCTCTTGGGCTTTTAAAATTTCACCATCAGTTAACTCCGCTCTGGAGTCTTTTCTGGGGAAATGTAGCAGGTTCCCTTGGTGAAACATCAGCTTTTGCTCTTTTAGTTGGGGCAGTTTATCTTCTTGTGAAAAGATGTATAGACTGGAGAATCCCCCTTTTTTACCTTTTGACAGTTCTGGTTTTTTCCAGTGTAACTTTCCTGCTTAACCCAGCTTACGGTTCCCCCCTGTTTCATCTCTTAGCAGGAGGACTTATTCTTGGAGCCTTTTTTATGGCAACCGATCCTGTGACAACACCAATACCAAAGCTGGGTAGGATTATATTTGGTACAGGTGCAGGGGTTCTTGTTATGGTCATAAGACTTTGGGGGGGTTATCCAGAAGGAGTTATGTTCTCAATTATTTTTATGAACGCTATAACTCCTGTTTTAAATAGATATATAAAACCAAAAAGTTTTGGAGGAAAGAGAAGTTGAAAAAATCCCATCATATGATTTTGACATTAACCCTGGTAGGAGTTTTATCGAGTCTTGCTCTTGCGGGTATCTACAAGTATACTCAGCCAATGATAAGGGAAAATCAGCGAAGAGCATTAGAAGAGGCTATCTTTCAGGTTTTACCTGGAACAAAGACATTTAAGGCTATTAAGAAAGATAAAATGATAATTTATCAGGGGTTTGACTCATCCGGAAAACCTGTAGGCTATGCTTTTGTGGGAGAGGGACCTGGCTATCAGGGAATAATAAAGGTAATGATAGGAGTTAGCCCTGATCTTAAGAAGATGTTTGCTATAGAGATACTTGAATCTGTTGAAACACCAGGTCTTGGTCAGAAGATAACAACCCCTTCTTTCCGCAATCAATTTCACTCTCTTGATATATATCCCTCAGTTGAGCTTGTCAAAAAAAAGCCAACCAGGTCAAATCAAATCCAGGCAATTACAGGAGCAACTATTTCTTCAAGAGCAATTGTAGATATAGTGAATACAACAGTTGGTAAGGTTAGAAAGGTTCTTGGAAAATAAAAAATAACGTTGATCAGTATTCAGTTAAAATAAGTTCAACGTTCGGTGTTCTATGTTAAATTGGTCGATGCGTAGATGGGTAAATGCGTTTATAAATTGAACGCATATTTCTTACCCACACGTCAACGCGTCTACACATAAACGCATTTACACATCCATCAATTAATAATAAACTAACCAGACGGACAGACGAGACAGACCAGATAGACGAAATGGACGAACCGACGAAATAGACGAGACAGACCAGATAGACGAAATGGACGAGACAGACGAGATTATTTTCCGTATTTTGTAATGTAATTTTTTTCTCTGTATTTTTTTACCATATCCGGATCAAGAGGGTATTCCCCGTATCTTCTTGCCACTTCGATCATCTTTTTGTAATTTTCTGGTTTTACAGCAGGATGGATACTGTTACTTGAGGCAAGGATATGTCCCCCACCTGGTGATGCTTTAGCTATTGTTTCCTTTACAGCTTCTTCAACTTCCTCAAGGGTTCCCTGGGTGAGCACTTTTGTGCAGTCCACATTTCCCACCACACAGATTTTTTCCCCATATTTTCCTTTAACCTCTCCTATATCCATTCCTGCTATTGGTTCAATTGGATCCAGGGCGCTAATACCGGAATCTACCAGATCATCCATAATCTTCCAGAGGTTGCCATCGGTATGTTTTATAAAAGGAACATTATTTTTCTTTGCCACTTCAACGGCTTTTTTAAGATAGGGAAGAACAAATTTTTTGAAATGTTGAGGGGACATAAGGGTTCCCTTTCTCCCCGCGTAGTCATCTCCCGTTAAAAGAATATCTGCTCCAGCATCTACTGCATTTTGTAAAACCCTGCATTTGTAACTGCTTATAATTTCGGCAACTCTTAAAACAAAATCAGGATTAGTTATATAATAGATAAACAGCTTATCCATTCCCCCCAGAAGGTAATGTGAAAATTCAAATACCTCATGTCCCAAAAAGACAACTGCTTTTTCTCCTTTAAACCTTTTGACATAGCTAACAAGAGTTTTTAATCTCCAGGGAGCATCAGGGTCTGGTGATTTATATTTGTCCAGATCTTTTTCAGATTTTATAGGTCCACCAGAGGGATAGGTTAATCCACTTGGCTCTTTTTTCCATATAATTCCCCACTCATCTTTAAAGGTCGTAGAATCAATCTCTTCAATTTTTTGATCCTCAACCACGGTAATTCCATCAAGATTCTCTTTTTCTACAAAATCTGCATAGGATATATCACCGTAAAGAGCTTTTATAACAGGCGGGTCTATAATTAATTCCCAGATGGGTACTCTATCAGGTTGTTTTAACTGCAGGGCCATCATCATTCTCTCATAACCTGTCATTTT
>JAGGTG010000240.1 GCA_021163905.1 Candidatus Aerophobota bacterium | reverse complement strand
AGTTATTTATCCCCCGCCTCAGATTTATTTTATCTTGTAAAAATTCCTCTGTAAATTAAAATGGTATAATAAGGATAAGTATTCTTATGGGTATGATAGAAAAGATAAAAAAGTATGTTCAGGGAAGGGTAGTTTTTCTGGGAATTGGAAATCCAGTCAGAGGAGATGATGGAGTGGGCAGCAGATTTATTGAGGAGCTTAAAAATCGCCGTCAGATGATATCTTTATCTGTACACCTTTTTAATGGAGAAAAAGTTCCGGAGAACTACCTTGAGCCCATAATAAATGTTAGACCTTCCACAGTTTTTATTGTGGATGCTGCAGATTTTGGTGCACCTGCAGGGACAGTTGAATTATTTGAAAAAGTTGAGCCTTGTGTGAGTTTTTCAACTCATAGTTTACCTTTAAATTTTATTGTAGATTACCTTAAGGAAAGAACAAAGGCAAGGGTTTTTATTCTTGGTATTCAACCAAAGCAAATTAACTGGGGAGATGGTTTGAGCTTTGAGGTTGAAAGGGAAATGAAGAAACTGGTTGATCAGTTTATTTTACTGTTGCATTAAATACATGAAAAAAAATACTACCCGATTCCATGTTCAGGTAAAGGGAATAGTTCAAGGTGTGGGTTTTCGCCCCTTTATATATAACTTAGCTCAGAAATACTCCTTATCAGGCTATGTGCTTAACGACACAAGGGGGGTGGATATAGAAGTGGAGGGGGAAAGAGAAAAAATTCGGTTATTTCTTCAGGATATTCATACCAAATCTCCTCCTCTTGCTGTAATTGAGAAGGTAAGTTTAAAGGAGCTTTCTCCTGTTGGGTATAGCGAGTTTAAAATTAAATCAAGCCGTAAGGAAGAAGATAAGTTCCTTCCTATCTCACCTGATATCTCAATCTGCGATGATTGTTTAAAAGAGCTATTTGACCCTCAGAACAGACGCTATCGGTATCCCTTTATTAACTGCACAAACTGCGGTCCCCGCTTTACTATAATAGAGGATATTCCCTACGATCGTAAGCGCACAACCATGAGTGATTTTGAAATGTGTCCTGAATGCCAAAAAGAATACGATGACCCTTCTAATCGTAGATTTCATGCTCAACCAAATGCCTGCTGGAGGTGTGGTCCACAGGTTAGAATTCTGGATAAAAATGGTAAGTTAATTAACTGCAAGGATCCTATTTCCTTTACCGCAGATCTTATAAAGAAAGGAGGAATAGTTGCAGTTAAGGGGATTGGAGGCTATCATCTTGCCTGTGATGCTACTAAAGGTGGGGTTGTTGCCCTTCTTAGAGAGAGGAAAAATCGTTTAGAAAAACCATTTGCCTTGATGATGCTTGATTTAAATCAGGTGAAAAAATTCTGTGAGGTTGCTCCCGAAGAAGAGCATCTCCTCACATCCTGCCGCAGACCAATTGTTCTTCTTAAAAGAAAGGGAGATTATCTTCCGGAGAACATTGCTCCAAAAAATAAGTATCTTGGAGTAATGCTTCCCTATACTCCTCTTCACTATCTTCTTTTAAGTGAGGTTAAAATTCCCCTTATCATGACAAGCGGTAATATAAGTGAGGAGCCCATTGCTTACAGGGATAAGGATGCTCTCAAGAAATTAAGGAAAATTGCTGATGCCTTCCTCGTGCATAATAGAAAAATTCAAATCAGGGTGGATGATTCTGTGGTGAGGGTAGTAAATAAAAAAACGATGATTTTAAGAAGATCTCGAGGTTATGCCCCCCAACCTCTCATATTGAATTTTAAAGCAAAAAAGTGCGTTCTTGCTACAGGAGCTCATCTAAAGAATACCTTTTGTTTTCTGAGAAAAAATTACGGAATAGTTTCCCATCATATTGGTGATTTAGAAAATCTGGCGGCTCTTTCTTCCCTTGAGGAAGGAATAGAGCATTATAAAAGAATCTTTTACTGTGAACCCCAGCTTGTTGCCTGTGATCTTCATCCTAATTATCTGTCAACTAAACTTGCCAGAGAATACGCCAGAGAAAATTCTCTTCCCTTAGTTTTGGTTCAACATCATCATGCCCATATAGTAAGCCTTATGGCTGAGAGGGGTTTGAATTTAAGTAAAAAAATTATAGGAGTGGCATTTGATGGAAGTGGCCTTGGTAGCGATGGTACCGTGTGGGGAGGAGAATTTCTAATAGCTAATTGTACTGATTATAAAAGAGTTGCCCATTTAAGGTATGTTCCTCTTCCAGGAGGAGAGATGGCAATTAAAGAGCCCTGGAGAATGGCAGTTTCTTATATTTATGATGTTTTAGGTGATGATTGTACTCATATCACTTGCCAGATTTTAAAAAATTATGTAAAATCTGAAAAAGTTGATCTTGTTAAAAACCTGGTTAAAAGAAGAATAAATTCTCCTCTTACCTCATCGGCTGGTAGACTGTTTGATGCGGTAGCTGCTATTGCTGGTATAAGGGGAAAGATAAGTTATGAAGGGCAGGCTGCTATTGAGCTTGAGATGCTGTCTAAGGAAAGAAAGGAAAGTAGTTATCCTTTTAAAATTAACGAGCAAAAAGATGGATTTGTTGTTGATACCCGTCCTCTCATTAATACCATTTTGGAGGAGAGAAAAAAAGGAGTTGATGTTGAGGTTATTGCTACCAGGTTTCACTGGAGTTTAAGTTATATTATTTTAAATGTATGTGAGCTTTTAAGAAAATACTGGGGTTTAAATGAGGTAGCTTTGTCCGGAGGAGTATTTCAGAACAGTCTGCTTGTAAAACAGACAGTGGATCTTCTAACCTCATCAGGCTTTGAGGTTTTTTTACATAAATTGCTCCCTCCCAATGATGGAGGGATTTCATTGGGTCAGGCTGTTGTTGGATATCATCAATTGTTGGTTGGTAGTTTTTAGTTATTGGTTGTTAGTTACTGAGAACCAGAAACCGAAGACCATTAGTGAAGCTCTTTATGAAAGGTAAACTTTTACTATGTGCCTTGCAATTCCGGTTAAATTAACCTCAATTGAGGGAAATATTGGATGGGTGGAGATAGGGGGAATTAAAAGGAAAGTTAGTCTTGTTCTCCTTCCTGATGCTCAAGTAGGTGATTACATTCTCATTCATGCAGGATTTGCTATAAGCAAGGTTGAGGAAAAAGAAGCTCAGGAATTATTTGATCTTTTGAATATTTAACTTTGTTTTTGCATATTGACACACATACACAATTCATGCATTAACATGTAGATGAATCACAGGAACATTCTTTTATGAAATATATCTCAGAATTCCGTGAGCAAAGATTAACAGAAAGAATAGCAAAAAGAATAGTAGATATTGCAAAACGTATAGATCGTGAAGTAAAGTTAATGCAGGTATGTGGAACTCACGGAATGGCCATTCTTCGTTATGGAATAGTTGATCTTCTCCCTCCAAACGTAAAGATTATATCAGGTCCTGGATGTCCTGTTTGCGTAACTCCTGATAATTATATAGATAAGGCTATTGCCTACATCAGGCAGGGGTTTTTAATAACAACTTTTGGGGATATGGTCAGAGTACCTGGATCAGAGTCAACCCTCTTACAGGAAAAATCAAAGGGTGGTAAGGTAAAGGTAGTTTATTCTACTATGGAAGCTCTTAATCTTGCCAGATCTTTACCTGAGGAGAGGGTTATTTTTCTGGGGATAGGCTTTGAAACAACAGCTCCCACAATAGCAGCTTCAATATCTATGGCTAAAGAGGAAGGAATCAATAATTATATGATTTTATCAGGGCATAAACTTATACCGCCGGCAATGAGAGCTCTTGTTGAGGATGAGGAGATAGCCATTGATGGTTTTATATGTCCTGGACATGTATCTGTTATTACTGGAAGCAGAGTTTATGAGTTTATTGCCAGGGATTATCATGTTCCCTGTGTGGTTACAGGATTTGAACCGGTAGACATATTACTGGGAATAAGTTTTTTGCTTTTGCAAATTCAAAAAAATGAAGCCAGGGTTGAAAATGAGTACGGAAGAGTTGTCAGTTCAGACGGTAATTTAATAGCTAAATCAATTATGAATAAGGTATTTATTCCCGGACCATCTGAATGGAGAGGGATGGGTGTAATTGAGAATAGCGGTCTTGTAATAAGAAAGGAATACTCAGCTTACGATGTTGAGACTCGCTATCCAGTTGAGGTTACCTCTCCAAAAGTAGACAGGGGTTGCAGATGTGGTGATGTTTTGCGGGGTTTAATTGAACCTCCAGACTGTCCTTTGTTTAATGATCCATGCAATCCATCCCATCCAGTTGGTCCCTGCATGGTTTCTGTAGAGGGGACCTGTAATATTTACTATCGTTTCTGGTCGGGAAGAGTTAACCGTAAAATAAAAATATCTGGGAAGACTGATTAAAATATTCTACATTCAAGGCCCAATACTGCTTTTAGACAAAATAGACGAGACAGACGAAATAGACGAAATAGACAAAATAGACGAGACAGACGAAATAGACGAAATAGACGAAATAGACGAGACAGACGAAATAGACGAAATAGACGAGACAGACCAGACAGACGAAACAGACGAAATGGACGAGATAGACCAAATAGACGAAATGGACGAGATAGACTCAAATTCTGAAATTGGGACACTTTTTCCACAAATATTCCTCTAAAAGGCTCTCTGGGTATCCCTAAGGAAGCCTCT
>JAGGTG010000129.1 GCA_021163905.1 Candidatus Aerophobota bacterium | reverse complement strand
TTGAGGTGAGATAAAGAGTGGGTTTAATGGAGGAAAATTCATGAAAGTCAGCAAAGCTAAAAAGGGTAGATTTGTTGTGGATCTATCTAATGACCCTTGGTATCTCTGGTGTGATAGGAAGGCTCGCTGGGAAGATGATCCACTTTACCTTCCAGGAGAGATTGATCTGAGATCCCTTCCTGTTAATCCTCCAACTGTTGGATGGAAGAGAATGTTCAATCAGGAAGGAATTGAAGGTGAGATTAAGAAGGTAAACCTTCCAGCTACTGTGGAGGAGCATTTCTGGGGAAAATATGAAAATCGCAAGTACAATCAAGAGGAGTATTTCTTTGCCCATGATGATCCTGAGGTGAAAAACGGTATTTACCGTGGGGTCTCCTGGTGGTGGCGAAAGGTCTATATTCCAGAGGAATGGGAAGGTAAAAAACTGTGGATAAAATTTCCTGGAGCAAGACTTCGAGCAGAAGTTTACCTGAATGAGCAGCTTGTAGGATACGATATCATTGCCGAGACTCCTTTTGAGGTAGATATAACAGATGCAGCAAGATACGGCGAGGAAAACTACCTTGCGGTTCGTATAACAAATCCAGGAGGAAGGCTTGATTGGCCGGATTTCAACCTTTCAGATTTTGGGGTTCCTCCTTTTAACTGGGGAAAATACGAGCTTCCCCTGTCTCATGGCTTTGGTGGACTTGATGCCGGAATTAAATTAATTGCTACTGATTTTGTCTGGATAGAGGATATATTTGTTAAAAATAAACCTCAAATTAAAGATATTACTGTTCAAATTACCCTCTATAACACATTAAAGGAAAAAGTTAAAGGGAATCTTAGTATTTCCATTTTCCCTAAGGGTCATCCTCAGGATATTAAATGGAATCATGCCGCAAGTGGAGTAAATCTTAAACCAGGAGAAATAGTTCTTTCCTATCCAGCCTCTTTACCTGATGCTAAGCTGTGGGATCTGGAAAATCCGGATCTTTACACCGTCAGGGTTGAATTAAATGTGGAAGGCGGACAGGCTCAGGATAGAAAAGAAGAGGATTTTGGATTCCGCTGGTTTGAGGTAAAGGGCATCGGAAAAGATGCAAAATTTTACTTGAATAACCGGAGGATTGTCCTGCGTTCTGCTATTAGCTGGGGTTTTTGGCCTCTTAATGGTTTATTTCCAACTGAAGAGCTTGCAGAAAAAGAGGTAAAGGCTGCTAAAGATCTGGGGCTTAATATGCTGAATTTTCACCGCAATATTGGTAGATCAGTAGTTCTTCAAAAACAGGATGAGATGGGGCTTTTGCGTTACCAGGAACCAGGCGCTGGCTGCTTTTCCTGGGCTGAGGATGAATTTGCACGCAGGTATGAGAAAGAGAAAATTCGCAGGATGATCTTAAGAGACCGTAATCACCCCTCCTTGATAATTTACTGTATTCAAAATGAGCAGGTAAATGTTTCTCCGGATAATCCTTTTGTTAAAGAAATTATGAGTCTTGTCCACCAGTTGGATCCAACAAGAACAGTTATTCTTAAATCTGCCTGGTCAGAGGCTCCTCCCAAAAAGTTTGGTCCCGAGTTTGCTCAGGGAGAGGCCTTTTATCTTCCCTATGATGATACTTACTACCGGGGTGATGGAACGGGCTGGTGTGGCTGGTATGATCAGCATACTGTAGGTGGACCTGGGATTTATCGGGATGATCTTTATAAAAGTCCTGATGATTTTTCTCACCGTACCAGCAACAAAGAAGAAATAGTATTCTGGGGAGAAGTACTGGGAGTTGGTACACCGGATAATCTTGAGGCCATTTATAAATTTTATAAGGAAAATCCAGAGGCTGAAGGTTATAACAAATTTGATCATATAAAGTTGTACCAGGCCTATGATAGGTTTCTGGATGATAAGAACTTTAGAGGAGCCTTTCCTGTAGTTGGTGATTTAACCACCAGCATTGGAAATAAATCTTATTATTTCTGGGGAAGAATTATAGAGAATATCAGGATCTGCAATGAAAATGATGGAATGGCTATTAGTGGCTGGGAGAGTACAACCATTGAGAATCATTCAGGGCTGGTAGATGTTTTCCGTAATTTCAAGGGAGATCCAGAACTGATAAAATACTACACCCGACCTTTGCATCTTGCCATTAAGTCCCGCAGCCTTGTTCTTGAAAAAGATGGGTCTTTAACAACCGATATCTATATTGTTAATGAAGTTGGCTTAAATGATTCCTGCCGGTTAGAGTTTAAGATAATGAATCCTGATGGGAAAGTTGTATATGAAAATAACTGGCAGGTAAAGTTGGAAGGTGGTGATACCTATGGACAGCTTCTTAAGGAAGATGTGGTTACCAGTTGTTACAGTTTACCAGGTTATTATACTCTGGAGGCTTGTTTGAAAACAGGAGATGAGGAAAAGGTGAGGGGAAAGGAGAGAGTTTTTGTTGTTGATTGGATATCATCTAACCTGTCAGAAAATGGTGCCATTTTAGAATCGGGGAACTATATTTATAAATTCTTAAGCGAGAAAAAGAACCTGAGTTTACCGAGTTATTCATCCAGCCTGAAGAAGCTGGATTATATTCTGGTGGGAGATAAAAGTCCGGGAACTATAAAGATAAAAAAGGAGCTTCTTAACCGTGTTGTAAAGGATGGCACAAACTTAATTCTTATAGCTAATGATAGACAGATAGCAAAGGAATGGGCAGGTGCCTTGGCTAAGGAAGGTGCGGTGGAATTTAAGGGTATGGTAGGAGCTGCCCGTGCTTCCTGGATGGGAAGCTGGTATTTTGTCAAAGAGCACGAACTTTTTAAATCTTTACCCGTTAATACCTGCTTTAGCTGGGAATATCAGGCAGATGTTCGTGGTCTGGGTGAGTGGTTTGAGAATATCGATATTTACGGTGCAGATGGGATGTTGCTTGAGGGGGATAATGTGGAATATGTGGTGGGTTATTCCCGTGATCATGATTCAAGGATTGGAGCCTCTGTTGCTGTAATTTCCTGTGGAAAAGGGAAAATTATATTGAGCTCAATTGCAGGTTTATATGATGCACTTTTAACATCAAATAGTGCTCTGCATAAGGCGATAGCCCGCAAACTGTTGTGTAATTTTATCCTGTTTGCTTAAAAAAGGGAGGATTTTATGTCAGAAAAAATTTTAAAGTTTCCTGATGATTTCAAATGGGGTGCAGCAACTGCCTCCTACCAGATTGAGGGAGCCTTCAGAGAGGATGGAAAGGGATTGTCTATCTGGGATGTTTTTTCCCATATCCCGGGAAGAATTCAGGAAGATGACACAGGAGATGTAGCCTGTGATCACTATCACCGCTACAGGGAAGATGTGAAAAATATGAAAAAAATAGGCCTTAAGGCCTATCGCTTCTCGATATCCTGGCCAAGGGTTATTCCTGAGGGCAGGGGAAAGATCAATGAAGCCGGGCTTGATTTTTACGATAGATTGGTGGATGAGCTTCTTAAAGTGGATATTGAACCTTTTATTACCCTTTATCACTGGGATCTTCCCCAGACTCTTCAGGAAAAAGGTGGATGGAAAAACAGGGATACTGTGGGGTATTTTTCAGATTACGCGGCAGTTGTATCTCACAGATTAGGTGATCGGGTTCACAGCTGGATTACCCACAATGAGCCCTGGGTGGTATCATTCCTGGGGCATGCCTTTGGTACCCATCCCCCTGGAATAATGGATTTTTCCACTGCTCTTCAGGTATCCCATCATCTTCTTTTATCCCATGCAGGGGCACTGGAGGTTTTAAAAAATACAGGGAATGATAAAACCAGAGTAGGAATTACCCTCAACCTTTCCTCAGCTCATCCTGCAACAGATAAAGAGGAGGATATAAAGGCAGCAAAAATATTTGATGGTTTTATCAACCGCTGGTTTTTAGACCCCATTTTTAAAGGATCCTATCCACCTGATATGTTGGATTACTATAAGGATAATGTTCCTGAAATTTTGCCAGGGGATATGGGTGTTATCTCAAGGAAAGTAGATTTTCTTGGGGTAAACTACTATACCCGCCATATAGTTAAGGCTAATCCAGAGGAGGGGATTTTAGGGATATCTTTTTTAAAACCCGGGGAAGCTGAATACACTGAGATGGGATGGGAAGTTTATCCTGAGGGAATTTACGAGGTTTTAAAAAGAGTTCAGGATGATTATTCTCCCGAATCTATCTATATAACTGAAAATGGAGCTGCTTTTCAGGACAGGTTAGATAAGGAAGGTAAGGTAGAAGATAAAAAAAGGATAAATTACCTGAAAGATCATCTTTGCCATATCCATAAGGCAATAGGGGAAGGTGTAAGGCTAAAGGGCTATTTTGTCTGGTCGCTAATGGATAACTTTGAGTGGACCTATGGCTACTCCAGGAGATTTGGTCTTATCTATGTAGATTATCCCACTCAAAAAAGAATTTTTAAAGAAAGTGCCATCTGGTATAAAAAAGTAATTGAAAATAACGGCATTAGCCAGTAATCTTAATCCAGAACTCAGGATAGTTTCCCACGGTATTCCTCTACAGGGCTCCTGAGTATTCTTGCGGGAAACCCTCTTTTTGGCGAGAAGATGAGCTTGCTCTTCACTAAAGTATAGCACAGCCAAAAAGCGGGAGGCCGAGCTGCACAAAAGCAAGAAGTGATACCAAGAGTTTGGCGAGGCCGATTTCCCGCAAGAATACTCAGGAG
>JAGGTG010000126.1 GCA_021163905.1 Candidatus Aerophobota bacterium | reverse complement strand
GCATCTACGCACCCGGTGGTCAGCAAAGAATTACAGGATTTTCCAGGAAGCTGGAGATATCTTATTTGACATAGGAAAAGAATGGTATTATTTTTTAGAAAATGGATGAATAGGGGTAATAAAAGGAGTTAAAAAGTGACTTCTTTGGAGAGAGCTCTAACAGCTATAAATTTAGGTATACCAGATAGAGTTCCCGTGGATCTACATAACTTCTGTGTGGCAGCTGAGATGATGGGAGGATCATACAAGGACATATTCACTGATGGAAAGAAAATTGCTCAATCACAGATATTGGCCTGGGAAGAATTCAGACATGATGTACTTCTTGTAGAAGTGGGAACAACCACTACTGCAGAAGCAGTAGGGTGTAAAGTTCAGTACAGAGGTCATGATGCCCCCGTTGTTACAGAGCCTTTATTGGATAATTTGAAAGATGTTGATAAGCTGAAAGTTCCCGATCCTTATAGAAGTGGTATTCAGATGAGAGAGATGTTAAAAGCTGTGCGTATTTTAAGAGATAAATTAGCTGATAAGGTATTTATTATGGGTCGAGCAGATCAGGGACCATTTGTCCTGGCTGCTCAGCTCAGGGGGTACGATAATTTTCTTATGGATTTAGCCGAACGTCGCAATATTAAATTAATCCATAAATTACTTGATTTTTGCTGTCAGGTTATAATTCGTTACGTCCTTGCCTTAATTGAAGCAGGAGCTCATGGAAGTTCCATAGGTGACTCTGCTGCCGGGCCGGATGTAGTTTCTCCAGCTATTTATAAGGAATTTGCTTTTCCATATGAGAGAAAATTGATTCAAAAGTTAAAAGATAAAAATGTTATAATGGCAACTCATATATGTGGAAATGTTGATAGTATTATAGAGGAAATGGTGGCCACTGGATCTAAAATTATCGAGATTGATCATAAAACAGACCTTAAAAAAGCCAAGAAAGCTGCCAGAAATAAGACCTGTCTTCTGGGGCCAATTGACACGGAAAGATTAAGAAGGGGAACTCCTGATGAGATAGATAAGCTATGCAGAAAAGCAATTGAGATAGCTGCCCCAGGAGGTGGATTTATTCTTGGACCAGGATGTGCTATGGCTGGAGATACACCCTTGGAGAATATTCATGCTCTGGTTGACTCAGCCAGAAAGTACGGAGTGTATAGATAAATAATAAGGAGTTTAAAAAATGCCAATGAAAGGATATTCCCTTAATGTAAAACCTCTGGAAATACTAAGTAGCGAACAGGTTGAGAAAATACACGAGATGGCCTTGGAGATTCTTGAGGATACGGGAATTAGGATTGAACATGATAGAGCCTTAAAGATTTTTGCGGATAATGGTTGTAAGGTAGATTTTAAAAACAAACGTGTAAGGATCCCGGGATATCTGGCAGAGGAGTGTTTGGACAGGGCCCCAAGTAGCTACATTGTGAAGGCGAGAGATCCAAAAAGTGATCTTAGAGTGGGAGGGAATACTTTGTACTTTGCAAACTTTCCCGGGATGAGAATTGTTGACTTAAATACATGGGAATACAGACGGGCAACCAGAAAGGAGAATGCTGATGCAGTAAAGATCTTAGACGCACTTGATAGCGTCCATAAATTGCTCTGCTATACACCTTACTTTGAAGTAGAGGGGATTCCTCCAGTTATGGCTATACCTGAAAGTGTTGCTGCCAAGATAAGAAACTCGACTAAGGTTCAACTGACAGGTTATGCTCATGATTGTGAGGTATTTGTTATAAAGATGGCAAAAGCAGTTGGAATGGAGATTTTCGGCCAATGTTCTGCATCACCGCCGCTTACATACTACAGTGACGCTATAGAAAGTGCTCTCAGGTTTATTGAAGCAGGATTTCCCATTCATGTAGGGACAGGAGATATATTTGGAGCAACATCGCCTGCTACCTTAGCCGGATCAATGGTGACCAACAATGCTGAGATAATAGCAATAGTGGTACTTTCCCAGCTTGTAAAACCAGGAACAAGGGTAATAGCGGTAGATTTTGTATTTCCCCAGAATATGCGAACAGGTAGCCCAGGGTTTGGAGCTATAGAAATTGGTTTGCACCAGGTTATGTTTAATCAGATATGGCGAAGAAAATATAAGATCCCCACAAATAGTGCCTCCATTGGTCTTAGTAGTTCAAAGAAAATAGACTTTCAGTGTGGTTATGAAAAGATGGTCAACACCTTGCTTGCTGCCTTATCCGGTGCCAGTATTATACAACTGCACGGTGGTGTTTATGGTGAGATTACCTATCATCCTATCCAATCTATACTGGATGATGATATAGCAGGGATGATTGGACGTTTCATAGAAGGGGTTAATGTCAGCGATGAAACCTTAGCTGTGGATCTAATAAAGGAAGTTGGACCAATTCCAGGTTATTATCTTAACAGAGAACATACAAGAAAATGGTGGAAGAAAGAGCAGTTTATACCAGAAGTTGCTGATAGACTTACATATCCAGAATGGCTGAAAAAAGGGAAAAAGGATGCTATTGCATATGCAAGGGAAAAAATGGAAGAGATACTTGCTACCTATGAGCCCCTGCCTTTATCTGAGGATGAGGATAGGGAAATAGAGAATATACTGGAGGAGGCAAGAAGCTACTATAAACAAAGGGGTATGATTTAATGCGGAAATTGACAAGTTTTGGTAGAGTGGTAAATTTATTTATAAGATAAAACTTTTTGTAAATTAAGGTAAGGCTGGATGTTGATCTGGAAAAAGGAGGTGAGGAAAATAACTTATTCAGGGCCAGATAAATCCAGCAAAGGGTAAAAACTAAAAAATTTTTTTAATCTGGAAGGAGTTTATCAGGAGGAGAGAAAAATGAATTTTAAAACAAAAAAAGTAGCTTACTTACTAATAGCTCTTCTTACAGGATTAGTCGTTGCTTGGGCATTGAGTCCAATTCCAGCTGTAGCTAAGAAGCCTGGAGAGGGAATGTACTTTCGTTTAGTTACTCATGGGGGAGATGATCCTTTCTGGGCTGTTGTGCGTAAGGGGATGGAGGATGCATGTGAAGAGCTTGGTTGTAAAGCTGATATTGATCTATGCGGAGGAGATTTAGCCCTGCAGCAAAAAAGATTCAAAGAAGCAGTTGCGATGCATCCAGATGGAATAGCCCTTGTTATAAATGACGATACTGCCTGGGATAAGCCAGTTGCTGATGCAATTGCAAAAGGGATTCCGGTAATTGGTATGAATAACGATGATACCAAAGGAGCAGCAGGTAATGCAAGACTTTGCTATATAGGTCAAAATGAAAGACGTGCGGGAAGAATTATAGCTGAGAGGTTGTTCAAGAAGGGAAAAGAAAAGGGTTGGGATTTAACCAAGGCACATGTTGCCATGCCGGTAGAAGTTCCAGGAGCAATGTACGGTGTTGTTAGAAGCCAGGGTATTCTGGATGCTATGAAAGAGTATGGAATTACTTCCTATGAGATAATAGATGCTGGTGGACTTGAAATGACAACAGTTGAGCAACGTGAAACTTCTTATCTAATGGCACATCCCGAGACAAAGTTTATGATTGGGCTTGGTGGTATTGTTACTGACAGAATCACAGATTCTTTAAAAGCCGCAGGTTATGCTCCAGGAGAGATCATAGCAGGAGGATTTGACTGTTGTCCAGGAACTCTTACAGGACTTAAAGAGGGATACATGGAAGCAACTATTGATCAACAGCAGTACCTGCAGGGGTATTTTGCCATTTATGTGCTGTATCTATACAAAAAATATGGATTTACACCAAATATAGATACAGGTGGATACCTTGTTGATAAGAATACCATAAAGCTTATTGAGAAGTTGTCTCCTCTCCATATAAGGTAGGATAGTTAGATTATTAAGCCGGGCAATGCTTCTTTTTGATAAGGAGTATACCCGGCTTATAAAATATATGGTTTAGTTTTTTAAAAAAGAGGAAGGTTATTTTAACATTACAATGAGACTGCGGGGGTAGTAATGGAAGTTGCGGTGACACCAAAGAGGTTATCAAGGATTTTTTTTCTCAGGGCTATAAATACCCTTATTGTTTTTGTTGGTTTATTAATATTTTTTGCCTTCTTCAGTCGATACCATGTTTTTATAAGTGCAAGAAATCTAAGACTCTTAAGTAAACTGGCACCCGATCTTGGTATAGTTGCCCTTGGTGTTGGTATGCTGATGATCTGTGGAGAGTTTGATCTTTCAGTTAGCTCAGTACTACCCCTTTGCTCATACGTTTTTGTATCCCTCTTACGCTTAAAGGTGAATTTAATTCTTATTCCATTTATAACACTTGGTGTAGGAGCTTTACTTGGCCTTTTAAACGGTCTTATAACGGTAAAAGGACGCATCCCTTCCTTTATAACCACTCTTGGAACGATGATGCTATGGAGGGGAATTTTATACGTGTATTCCGGAATGGCACCCATAGCTATAAGACCATATCTTCCTGAGGGATCCTCATCTTTTGTTCATATTTTTACAGGTGAGATTCTGGGAACCTTACCTGTCCAGATTGTCTGGTTTGGAGCAATTGCAACCTTTCTTGGCCTTTTACTTCATTTTCATAGATTTGGTAACTGGATTTACTCCACTGGTGACAATAAAGAAGCAGCAAGGGCAATGGGAATAAATACAGATATGGTAAAAACTGTATGTTTTATAATTGTTGGAGTTCTGTGTGCCTTTGTTGCAATGATGCA
>JAGGTG010000085.1 GCA_021163905.1 Candidatus Aerophobota bacterium | reverse complement strand
TTTTAGAAGATATTGCGGTAAGAGCCAGGAAGAGGGTGACAAGGAAAAAAACAGGTGGAGAGGTTGTGGTTAACGCTAAGAGATTTTTTCAGTTACATTTATCTCTTCAACGTAGAATTATACGTAATATCATTCAGGAGTTAAAGGGAAATCTTGAGGGGATTGAGTATAATCACATCTTTCAAATTTTAAGTTTAAAGGAAGCCTCGGGTACGAAGATGATAGATTTACCTGATAATCTAAAAGTGATAAAGCAGTACAATGAGATTATTTTCAAAAAGGATAGGGATTTATCACCCTCTTTTTCTACTTATCTAAATGTTCCTGGGAGAACTGAGCTACCTCAGTTAAATATGGTTTTTGAATCAAAGATACTGTTGAGGCCACCATCTCGCTTTTCTCGAGATAAAAACAGGATTTATATCGATCTTGATAAAATAGCCGATCTTCATTCTCTATTTGTTCGTCCAAGAAAAGAAGGAGACAGGTTTCGACCTTTTGGAATGAGGGGAGAAAAAAAGCTAAAGGATTTTTTTATAGATTTAAAAGTGCCCCGTTATCAAAGAGATAAAATTCCCATACTACTTAGCGGAGATAAAATAGTGTGGGTTGTTGGCTATAGAATGGATGATAGATTTAAGGTGGAGGATGCAACAAAAAAAGTACTTAAAATAAAGGTGATAACAAATGTTACGTCAGGCAGAAATAACAAGAAAAACAAGGGAAACTGAGATTAATCTGTATCTGGATTTAGATGGGACAGGATCATCGGATATCAGTACAGGATATCCTTTTTTTGACCACATGTTAGAGCTTTTTTGTTTACATGGCTTTTTTAATCTAAGGATTCGGGCTAAAGGAGATATTCAGGTTGATGAACATCATCTCGTGGAAGATGTTGGTATATGCTTGGGTAAGGCTTTTTCTCAAGCTCTTAAGGATAAAACTGGAATTAAAAGATATGGGTTCTCAGCTATACCTATGGATGAGGTTCTGGCTCAATGTATTGTGGACATAAGTGGTAGACCTGTTTTAGTTTTTAATATAAAAAATAACAGAGAAATAAAGGCTAAAATAGCCGAGTCTTTTAAGGATTTTTTTAGAGCTTTCTGTGTTCATTCAGGTGTTACTCTGCATATCAACGTTTATTATGGGGATGGCTATCACCACACCCTTGAGGCTATATTTAAGTCCTTTGGTGTTAGTCTGGACCAGGCTATCCAGAGAGAAAAACGCAGGGAAAATCTTCCATCTACTAAAGGGTATATAGAAGAGGTGTAATATGCTTGCCGTGGTTCAAAGGGTAAATTCAGCTCGTTGTTTTGTGAATGGAAAACTCACCGGCAGTATAGCCAGGGGAATTGTAACATTTATTGCTGTGGGAAAAAACGATGAGGTTAAGGATGCTCAGTGGATGGTTAAAAAAATTGTTAACCTCAGGCTGTTTAATGACGATAATTATAATAAGATGAACCTATCTTTATTACAAATAGGAGGTGAGATTCTTCTTATTCCCCAATTTACCCTCTACGGTGATTGCAGGAAGGGATATCGTCCGAGTTTTTCTCAGGCTGCCCCTTCTGAGGTAGCCAGAGTGATGTTTTCTAAAATTGTAGATCTTTTAAAGGAGTATCCTGTTAAAGTTGCTACAGGAGTTTTTGGAGCAAGAATGCAAATTGAAGTAGAAAACGAAGGTCCTGTTACCCTTATAATCTCGTCAGATGATAAATTCGGGAGAATTTAATGGGTAAGACTACTGTAGGATTAAAAATAGGTTCAACTTCTATAAAGTTTGTTGAACTTATCCACGAGAAGGGAGCTTATAGATTAAAAAATATAGGCCTGGAAGAATTTCCTTTCTCCGAAAACCAGGAAGGTTATGTAAATCGTCCAACTTTTATCGCTCAAAAGATAAGGGAAATTATACGTAATTACAGATTAAATCCAAGAAGAATAGTTACCGGAGTGGAAGGAGAATCTATAGCTGTTAGAGTGATAAAGGTTCCCTGGATGAAAAAAAGGGAATTAAAAGAAGCTATTCGATGGGAAGCGGAAGAACATCTTCCCTATTCTGTAGAAGAGATTGCCCTGGGATACCAGGTTTTAGAAGGTGGCACCTCTAACTCTGGAAAAAGAGAATTATCGGTTTTACTGGTAGGGGTAAAAAAGGAAGACATAAATGAGCATCTTAGTTTATTTACCCAGGTAGGCATTTATCCTGCTATAATAGATGTAAATTCTCTTGCTCTTTATAATTTAGCTGAAAGTATTAATTTAATAGATAAAGCAGAGGGAAGAGCTATTCTTAATATCGGTCATCATACTACCAATCTTTTGGTTTTAAGCAGAGGATTTTCCTTTTTAATAAGGGATATAAAATTTGGAGGGCAAAGTGTAACCCTTTCCCTTATGAAGGAGCTGGGAGTTAGCTATGCAGAAGCTGAAAAAATAAAGAAAGAGTTTAGCATAACTGGTAAGGGATTGGATAAACAGATAAAAGAGAAGGTGGATGGAGTTATACAGGAGGCTCTTGGTGATTTAATAAAGGAGATGATTCACTCCTTTGAGTACTTTTCTTCGACAAGGGGGGGGACTTCTGTTCAGAAAGTTTTTCTTTCAGGGGGTGGATGTTTGATCAAGAATATGGATAATTTTTTCTCTCAGCAGCTTGGAATTCCAGTGGAAAGGATAAATCCTTTTACCGGTATAATTTATCAAAAGGAAAAATTGCGTTTTTCGCCTCTGGTAGCTCCAGTTTTTTCAGTACCCCTGGGCCTTGCTATAAGGGAGATTTCCTGGTATGATTGAAATTAACCTTTTGCCGGTAGAGTTAATTGTTAAAAGAAAGAAAAGAGATTTTGTCATTTTTGTTGGGATATGCGGGGTAGTTGCTGCCCTTATCTGTTATATACTTTATCTGTCTTTATATCAAACAATTCAGCCATTGGAGAAAAGACTCCTTGATTTAAAAGCGGAAATTGCGAAGAGTCAACCGGTTCTCAAGGAAATACAAAAGGCAAAGAAAGAAAATAGCGAACTTAAAAATTACCTTCTTTCTTTCAGAAGGGTGGTTATAAGACAATCATTTTATCCCCGGGTTATGTATGATATTTACCTCTGTTTACCTGATACAGTCTGGCTGAGGCAGATAAAAAAGGGAAACACCGATGATTTTTTGGAGATCGAGGGAGCAAGTCTTAACCAGACTGTAGGGATTGCCGAATTTATGAGAAATTTAATGAAAAAATCCGATCTTTTTTCTAAAATAAACTTCACAAAGTTTTCTACACAAAAGATTTTTGGCAGACAGGTGATGTTATTTCAGCTAAGATGTATTTTATCTAAAAAAATCCGGGAATAGGTTTATTTTATGATATTTGGTATTAAGGGCAGGATTTTGGTTGGAGTGGGTATTTTTACAGGAGCACTTATTGCTTTTTACTTGGCTATTTATTTGCCTGGAATTAGATATCGGGAAACTCTTAATTTTAAAATACTCCAGCAAAATGCAAGACTGATTAAGTTGAAAGAAAAATTTGTGGAGCTTAAAAGGCTAAAAGAGGAAAATCAAAAAATCCGTCAGAAATTGGTATCTCTGGAAGGTAAATTAAAAGGAACCGAAACCTCCTTTCTCTATGAGTTAGGAATAAGGGGTAGAATATATCACATTGAGTATCTTGATATTACTCCACTTTCCAGGATGGAAGAAAAATATTATTTTCGTACACCTGTAAAGATCCATCTTTATGGTAAATACCATAATCTTGGTATGCTTATCTCAGATATGATAAAACGGGGAGGAGCTGGTTCTTTCACAATAGATGACATTTTGTTGAAGTCATCTTCTAAAAAAGGATATACTATAGAGGGGAATTTAACTTTATCACTGTACAGATACAAAGAACCTTCTTTTTCTGGTTCTGTTGTTATGAGCAAGATTGGTAGTCTTCCAGGGGATAATTCAAAAGAAACAACCCGGAGGAAAAGGTGAGAGATTTAGCATTTATAATGCTATTTTTACTACTATTTTTTTTCTTTTGTACCGCTGGGGGATTTTCAGATGAAAAGGTTGAGGATTTATCCTTGCCGGTTATTTTTGAATATCCCTCTATTAGCGGGAGAGATCCTTTTGTTCCTCTTGTTAAAGAGAAAAAACCTTTAGTTGTAAGAAAAGTTTCACCAAAGCCAAAATCCGAGAAAAAAATTTTGCCTGTTGTAACTAATTCAGGCTACACTTTAGTGGGTATTGTCTGGAGCGGAGAGGAAGGTATGGCTCTTATTGAAAAGAAAGGTAAGACATGGATTGTAAAGGAGGGAATGATTCTGGATGGATTGAGAGTGGCTCGAATAAAAGGTGAAAAAGGAGAGGTAATTCTTATCGGGAAAGATAAGATAATCAAGCTTAGATTAATGGAAAAATGAAGAGGGTAAAAATATTTTTTATCTTTGTGGTGATAATAGGAATAATTCCGAGGTGTTTTCCACAGTTAATTGAAGCTAAACAGCTACCTCTGGAGAGAAAGATTATCTCTCTGGATTTTAAAGATGTGGAGATAAGAGATGCCCTGCGTTTAATTTCAGCCAGGACAGGTATAAACATAGTAATCGATCCGGATGTTAAGGGAAAAATAACAGCTCGATTTGAACAGCCCGTTCCTGTATTAAAGGCCCTGTCAATACTTTTATCCTCTGTAGGCTGTACCTTCTCAAGGGAGGATAACCTGATAAGGGTAAGAAAAATCACCCCTCATCTTG
>JAGGTG010000070.1 GCA_021163905.1 Candidatus Aerophobota bacterium | reverse complement strand
CCCCTCAACGCTTGCGCTGCTCCCCCTTAAATAAGGAAAAGTCTAATACTTTCCTGTAAAATCAAGAATCACTTCAACCATAACTCTGCTTATCTTTAAGAGCGATACTCATCGATCAATCTTTCCACGTCTTCTTCTCTAATCCCAAGCTCTGCTGCTTTCTTAGCTCCGTATTCTCTTATCTTCTCCCATCTTTTCTTTTTTAGATATTCTCTCAAAGCTTCTCTAAAAAGCTCACTTTTGGTCATATTCTCCTCTTTAGCTATCTTTTCAATTTGCTCAACCATTTCCGGTGGCAAAGATAAAGTTTGAATTTTAGTTGTTCTCAAGGCATCCTCCTTATAAAGGAAAGCTTTCTGGCTTCTTTTAAAGCCTTTTCTCTCAATTCTTCTCTTTTTTCTCTCTTTGTTTAATAAGTATAGAAAATCCCACTGTTATTTTCCTCAAAATCAGGGATTTTGTTTTTCCAGGATGGTTATCCTTTGTTCATGATCAAGAACTTTCTCCATAACCGTATCTATTTTCTTACCAAGTCCATCTCCCATCTTTTTCATCTCAGAGCGAAATTCACCTCGTAACTCATCCCTCATCTCCTTCATCTCGGAGCGAAATTCTTTTCTCAACTCATCTCCCATTTCCCTCATCTCTTTCCTTAATTCATCTCCCATTTCCCTCATCTCTTTCCTCAACTCATCTCCCATCTCCTTCATCTCTTTCCTCAATTCATCCCCCATCTCCTTCATCTCTTTTCTTAATCCATCTCTCATCCCGATCATCTCAGCCTGCAGCTCCTTTCTCATCTGTCTCATTTCATCCCGAAGCTGCTGTACAACTCTATCCACTTTTTCATTTAAGCTCCGATGACCTTCCACAAGGAGATCAATTTTTCCATTAATATCCTCAAGAATAATTTCAAATCGCTCTTTTTCACTCATTTTTACAGGTCCTCAAGATTACTGAAAATCAAATTAATTTTAACTTATAAATCCAACCTGTCAAACAAAGCAACCAAGCCAACCAGATGGGTGAGATTTTTTCTGGTCTTGACTTTATCTTCTTCCCTCTTATAATTTGATGGCAAAAAGGTTAAAAAATGAAAGTTGGAATTGTTGGGTGTGGGACCATTGGCAAAATAGTTGCAAAGGCTATAGACGAAGAAATTGACGGACTTGAGCTCACATCAGTCTGTGACATAGATAGAAAAAAAGCTGTAGACTTAATTAAAAGTCTAAGAAAAAAACCAGATATAGCTGAAAATATTGTTCAGTTAGCTGAAGACACTGACTTTATTGTAGAGTCTGCTTCTGCTGATGTAGTAGGTAAATTGCTAAAAATAGCTGTGGAAAAGAAAAAAAATGTAATGATAATGAGTGTAGGGGGGGTGCTTGATAATCTTGATCTTGTTGAAAAAATAAAAAAAAGTAAAGACTGTGAGATATTCTTTCCTTCGGGGGCAATAGTTGGAATTGATGGATTAAATGCTGCCCGGGAAAGAAAAATTCAATCGGTAATCCTGACCACCTCCAAACCTCCACAGGCTCTTGCAGGTGCTCCTTACATAACCCAACATGGGATAAACCTTGATAGTATTAACAAACCAACCGTAATTTTTGAGGGGAATTGTCTGGAGGCAGTAAAGGCATTTCCCAAAAATATCAATATCTCAGCTATGCTATCCATAGCTGGAGTTGGAGTAGAAAAAACAAAGGTTCGAATAATAGCTGATCCCAAACTTACAAGAAATATCCATAAATTTAATGCAAAGGGAGAGTTTGGAGAAATGGAAGTTAAGGTTGAAAATGTCCCCTCCCCTGCCAATCCTAAAACCAGTTATATTGCTGCTCTGTCTGCAATTGCAACTTTAAAAAAAATGGTCAGTTCAGTAAAATTAGGTACATAGTCAAAATGGATCTGTGGTTGATAAAAAAATTCATTACAGATGCTCTCAGGGAAGATATAGGAGAAGAAGATATTACCACACAGATTCTTGTATCTCCAGATCTTTCCTATAGAAAGGCAAAAATTGTAGCTAAATCAACGGGAATTTTAGCCGGGATTGAAATTGCCAGGGAGATTTTTCATTTTCTATGTCCTGATACCATATTTGGTAACTCTTATAAAGACGGAGACAAATTTAATTCAGGTGATACTTTACTTGAGTTAGAGGCAAGCCCTCAGGCTATTTTAAAAGGAGAAAGGGTAGCACTTAACTTCCTGCAAAGACTATCAGGAATAGCTACTCTAACAGGTAAATTTGTAAAGATGGTCTCTCCCTATGGTGTAAAGATTCTTGATACGAGAAAAACAACCCCAAACCTTCGCCTGCTGGAAAAATATGCGGTAAGGGTGGGAGGAGGCCTCAATCACAGAATTAATCTCAGTAGTGGTATAATTATAAAGGATAACCATATTAAAATTGTAGGAGGCCTGGATAAGGCTATTAAAATTGCAAAGCAAAAAGCCCCTCCTTTTACTAAAATTGAGGTTGAAATATCGAATCTGGATGAGTTAAAATACATAATTGAGAACAAGGTGGATATGGTTATGCTGGATAACTTTAGCTATCAGGAGTTAAAAGAAGCAATAAAAACTATTCGAAATAAATCCAGACAAACTTTAATAGAGGTATCCGGAGGGGTAACTCTGGAAAATGCAGAAAAAATAGCTAAACTTAAACCGGATTTTATCTCCGTAGGAGGACTAACCCACTCTGCAGCTGGCGTGGATATCAGCCTGGAGGTAATATAATCCTGGATTCAGTAAGAAAAACATTTAATGTAATGATTAAGATTTGCTTCAATTCCATTTTCATGTTTTCCAGAAAATTTTCCATAGACAAAAACTCTTGTCAGGTAGGGACAAGTCTACTTATCCTTATTTAAAGCAAGCTCCATAGCTAATCAGGTTAAATAGTATTTTCAAAAATAATGTTTGGTCAGCTGATCGGTTGGTTATTGGTTAGTTGATATATAGATGCATTAATACACTTAATCTTTCAACCAGAGTAACCAAATAAACCAGATGAACCAAAGTAACCAAACAGACGAAAAGGATTCAACAGACCCAATGACACAAAGACACAATGACTCAACAGACAAACCAAACAGACGAAATGACCAGATAGACCAAACAGACGAGACAGACCAGACAGACGAAATAACAAGTAAAGGAGCGAAAAATGCAAATAACTTTAATCAGATTAGTTGGCTATATTAGTTTTGCGATATTGGTTCCAGTGGCAATAGTTATCCTGATTTATCTTATTAAAATAGCAAGATTACTTGCCAGAGGAAAGACAATAGAGCCTTTATCTTACCATTTAACCGACACCATTATTTCACCGGATAAAAAAGCCAAACTTGAAAAAATAAGAGAAAAAACAGAAAATGAAGATATTAAAGCTATCTTAGATACTTTACTTGAGACTACTCCGGTATCTGAGGTAAAAACTCCTGTTATAAACAGAAGTGTTTTAGAAACAAAAAAAGAGGAAAAAGCAGGTGTAAAAAAGGATACAAAAGGCTGGAGTAGAGCCCGCCTTGCCTATGAAAAAGCCATGCAGGAAAATGATCCTGAAAAAAGAATACCTCTACTTCAAAAAGTTGTAACAAAATATTTTGACTCAGAGTGGGCTGACAAAGCACTTGAGGAAATAATAAAGGCAAAGCAAGGAAAATGAAATTAAAATCACCAGAAGAGAGAAAAATAAAGGTTAACCATCGACTTTCCTAAAAAAAGAGTTAAAAAAGCCCCTCCTACAAGGAAAGGTCCAAATGGAATTTTATCCTTCAGCCCCTTTAAATGAAACAAAAGAAAAAATCCTGCAACAATTGCTCCTAAAAGAAAGGAGAGAAAAAATGATAAAAGAGCCATCTTCCATCCAAGATAAGCTCCTATTCCTGCGGCAATTTTTATATCCCCTCCTCCCATACCAGCCTGGTGGAGAAAAAAAAGGCTAAGATAAAAAATAGCAAGAAAAATACCCACCCCTAAGGCTGCTCCTTCAATGCTCGGAAGAAAAAAACCCTGGATAGTCGATAAAACAATACCTGAGATCAGTAAACTGTAGGAAAGAGAGTCAGGAATAATCTGATGTTCAAGGTCTATGAAAAAAACAGGGATAAGGATTGAGATAAAAAGAAGACTTTTAATTAGTCCGATTAAAAAAGAAAAGGAGAAAAATAAGGAAAAGTGATACCAGAAAGTGAGGAGAAAAAAAAGGGCAGTTAAACCCTCAACCAGAGGATATCTCCAGGAGATTGGTTTTTTGCAGGTTCTACATTTTCCACCAAGAAGAAAAAAACTTAAAATAGGGATATTATCGTACCACTTGATAAAAGCCCCACAGTTTGGACAATGAGAGGGAGGGGCTAAAAGGGACTTACCTCTTGGAAGACGGTAAATTACAACATTGAGAAAGGACCCTATCACAAGACCCAGCACTCCTGTAAATATAAATAGAATAACCAACATCTTTACCTCAGGGATATCCCCTTATACCTCTTGTATCCTCTTTACTTAATTTCTTAACAATTTTCTCTATTATGGGGGTATTCATAGTTGCAATATCCTGTGTGAAATTATACAGGATATTGCAACTATATCAAATTTTCAAATAAAAAAGGCAGGAAGAAAATCTTCCTGCCTTTTTCTGTGGGAAAGATGTGAGATGCTGCTATGTAATGTGGTTAAAGGATTAGGGCCCACCTACACCAAGGTCACCATTGCTGGTTGTGCCACTAGCAGGGTTGTACCAATCACCACTTCCAAATCCAGAATAAACTCCATCAGGCCCACCT
>JAGGTG010000198.1 GCA_021163905.1 Candidatus Aerophobota bacterium | reverse complement strand
AGCACAGCCAAACCTCGGGAGGCCGAGCTGCAGTAAAGTTAGAGGTGATACCAAACTATAGCGAGGCCGGTTGCTTTGCCCTTTTATCAGGGGGAGCAGCGAGCGAAGCGAAGCGTTGAGGGGGAATATTTTCCCCCTCAATTAATCCGTTGGATACCCAGGAGCCCTTAAAATAGAAAGTCTTATGAAAAGTGTCCCAATTTCAGATTTCGAGAAAAATTGACGGAGGAAAATATAAAGCTACAATTTTAGAGGAGACTGCTAATATATTAAAAAGGAGGCTATTAAAATGAGACCGAGAACAAAGTTTTCCATAACTTATATTATTTTTGTGATCGTAATGATGATGCTTATACAGTTTTTTATTGTTGGGCTATTTTTTCCCTCTCCCCAGACAAAATATATTCCTTACAGTACTTTTAAACAGCTTGTAAGAGAGGATAAGATTAAAAGTGTGGTAATTGGTCAGGACATAATCAAAGCTGTGCCTAAAAAGTCGGAGGGATTTAAAATATTCCTGACAACTCCAGTAAAGGACCCTGAATTAATTAAAGAACTGGATAAATATAAAGTTGAATATACCGGAGCTTACGAGAATCCCTGGTTAAAGGGGATTTTTTCCTGGGTTTTACCCCTTGCAGTATTTTTCTTTATATGGGCTCTTCTTTTTAGAAAAATAGGGCCCGGAGCAGGAGTTATGACTTTTGGCAAAAGTGGAGCTAAACTTTATGCCGAGACTGATGTAAAAGTTACCTTTGAGGATGTAGCAGGAGTGGATGAGGCAAAAGAGGAACTCAAAGAGATTATTGAATTTTTAAAAGCTCCCCAGAGATTTCAGCAGTTGGGGGGGAAACTGCCAAAAGGCGTGCTTCTGGTTGGACCACCTGGTACGGGGAAGACTCTTCTGGCAAGAGCTGTAGCTGGAGAAGCAAAGGTTCCCTTTTTCTATATAAGCGGTTCCTCCTTTGTAGAAATGTTCGTTGGGGTAGGAGCGGCAAGGGTTAGAGACTTATTCACCCAGGCAATGGAAAAAGCTCCCTGTATTGTTTTTATCGATGAACTGGATGCTATTGGAAGGGCAAGAGGACTTGGTCCTTCAACTAATGATGAGCGAGAGCAGACATTAAATCAGCTTCTCGTGGAAATGGATGGTTTTGATACCAGAAAAGGTGTCATAATTATGGCAGCTACTAATAGACCCGAGATTTTAGATCCGGCTCTTTTAAGACCGGGGCGTTTTGATAGACATATTCTGGTTGACAGGCCTGATATCAGGGGAAGGGAGGAGATCTTAAAAGTTCACACAAGAAAGGTAAAGTTAAGTAAAGATGTTGATTTAAAGGTAATTGCTGGAAGAACAGCTGGATTTGTAGGAGCGGATTTGGCAAATGTTGTTAATGAGGCTGCTCTTCTTGCAGCAAGAAAGGGTAAAAAAGAGGTAGGTATGGAGGAATTTGAGGAAGCTATTGACAGGATGCTAACGGGACTGGAAAAGAAAAATAAAGTTATAAGTGAAAAGGAAAGAAAAATTGTAGCCTATCATGAATCAGGTCATACCATAGTAGCAGAAACTCTTCCAACCACTGAGCGGGTTCATAGAGTTTCCATTATTCCAAGAGGTATTGGTGCTCTGGGATATACTCTACAGCTTCCAACGGAGGATCGATATTTAATGACAAGAAAAGAGCTTCTTGATAAATTATGTGTTCTTCTTGGAGGAAGAGCAGCTGAAGAGGTAATTTTTAACGAGGTATCAACAGGTGCCCAAAATGATCTTCAGAGAGCAACTGACATTGCCCGTAAGATGGTGATTAATTATGGAATGAGTAAAACACTTGGGCCAATAACCTTTGGCAAAGAGCAGGGGGCTTTTTTAAAATCAAATGGATTTTCGGGCAGGGGCGAATATAGCGAAAAAACAGCTATAGAAATAGATGAGGAGGTGAAAAACATAGTTAAGCAAACCTATGAAAAAGCTAAAAACATACTGGAGGAGAAAAAGGATAAGTTGCACAGATTATCCTCGGCTTTACTTGAAAAAGAAGTTATAGAAAGCGAGGAATTAAGAGAAATTTTAAAATAATTTATGATGATCTTATATTTCCCTTCTTCCCTTAAGGGCATGGGTAAGAGTTATCTCATCGGCAAACTCAAGATCCCCTCCTGCTGGGAGTCCATGGGCAAGGCGGGTAACTTTAATTTTTAAGGGATGTAATAATCTGGATATGTAAATGGCAGTTGCCTCTCCCTCGGTATCAGGATCTGTTGCCAGTATCACCTCCTTTATATTACCATTTTTCAATCTATTTAAAAGAGGCTCAATTGCAAGGTCCTCCGGGTTTACTCCCTTTAAGGGAGAGATGGATCCTCCAAGGACATGGTAAAGACCATGGTACTCTCTTATTCTTTCAAAAAGAAGAACATCCTGTGGTTCTTCAACCACACAGATGGTGGTTCTGTCTCTTCTCTCATCCTTGCAAATAGAACAGGGGTCATTCTCACAGAAATTATTACAAATAGAGCATCTTTTCACTTTTTCTTTTACTGTTTTAATAGCATCTGCCAGATGAATAGCTTCCTCATCAGGTTGCTTTAAAATATGGAAAGCCAGTCTTCTGGCAGTTCTTTCTCCAACTCCAGGTAATCTTGTTAGCCGGGCAATGAGGTTGTCTAAGGCTCTTATAGAGTACATATCTTACTGATTTTGATTGAATATCCCCGGGATGTCAAGCTGAGGAAGTCCTAAACCACCGGTTATTTCTCCAAATTTTTCCCCTATTTTTTCCTGGATCTTCTTTATGGCATCATTAACGGCTGCTACTATAAGATCCTCCAACATCTGTATATTTTTCCCTTCAAGAAGTTTTTTTTCTATTTTAATATCCACAACTTCCAGTTTTCCATTTATTACCACCTCTACCATCCCTGCCCCACTTAACCCTGTAACTTTCTCACAGGCAAGTTCTTCCTGGATTTTTTTCATTTCACCCTGGAACTTCTGAAGATCTTTAAGAAATTTAAATAGGTTTGGTATCATTTTATGGTTACCTCCCGGCAGTATTACTATTTACTATTTCCCCTTCAAATATTTCGATAGCCTGAGCTACAGCTTCTCTTAGAGAAGAGGATATTTCTTCTTTTTTCTTTTCCAGGTTTATCTGTTGAAACTGAATCGAGAAATCCAGAGGGAAGGCCTTTTTTAACTCTTCGGAAATTATTCTCTTATTTTCCCTTTTTTCAAGAGTTTCTTTGAAAAAATTTAATTTTGAGCCAAGAACAATTGATTTTTCTTCAACGGATAAAACCTGCATTTTTTCAAGAAATGTACCCAGGGTTTTCTTTTTTTTCTTCACCTGTTTTACAACACTGTACCATTTATCAAGTAAATCTTTTTTGTCTACTGCACCTTCTTTTACCTCAGCTAACTTTTTATCCTCTTTAGATAAAACAGGAGATACTTTTACTCTGGGTTTTTCCCCAACTTCAGGTTTTTCTTTGATGATCTTCTCTTTTCCTTCGCTTTTTTCTATAGAAGATACTTTTCTGGATATTTTTTCCTCCAGGTCAACAACTTTTTTGTAAATGATGGCAAGATAGGGGTCTTTTTTTCTTAACTGCTCCAGCTCTTTCTCGTAAGAGCAAAGTTTAATCATTAAAATTTCGAGATGAATCTGAGGTGTTGAGGAAAAATGCATTTTTTCCTCAACATCAGATAAATGCTCCATAAAGCTAATTAACTCCTCCAGGGTGAAGTAAGAGACCTGGGTTTTAATTAATTCGGAGTGGGAGGATAGCAATGGTAACTTTTCCCCTCCTATTTTGATCATTGCAAGATCCCTTAGCCAGTTAAGCCATCCCTTTACTATCCACCGGGGATTTTTACCTTTTTCTATTAGTTGATGGATAATTTTTATATTTGATAAAACATCACGATGATACAGGTTTTCCGTTAATCTGGCAAGAAACTCGTCCTCCACCATTCCCAGGGCTTGAGATACATCCTTCTCATTTATTTTTTCAAGAGTGTAGGAAGTTAGCTGATCAAGGATCTTCTCTGCATCTCTCATACTATTTCCAGAAGCTCTGGCAATTAACTCAAGAGCCTGAGGGGTAACATCTATTTTTTCTTCTTTGACGATCTGTGTAAGACGCCTGAGAATATCAGATGTACCTATCCTCCGAAAGTCAAACCTCTGGCAACGGGATATAATGGTAAGAGGTAGTTTGTCGGGATCTGTAGTTGCAAAGATGAAAATAACGTAATGTGGAGGCTCTTCTAAAGTTTTAAGAAGAGCATTGAAAGCAGGATGAGTCAGCATATGAACTTCATCGATAATATAGATTTTATACCTTGCCTTTATAGGAGAAAAGCCAATTCTTTCCCTGAGTTCCCTGATCTCATCTATCCCTCTATTAGAGGCACCATCTATTTCGAGAACATCCAGGGATTCTCCTCTGCTGATCTCAATACAGTTGGAACATTTGTTGCAGGGAAGAGGAGTTGGCCCTTTCTCACAGTTTAAAGCTTTGGCCAGAATACGGGCAGTACTGGTTTTACCGGTACCATGAGGACCGGCAAAAAGGTAGGCATGGGCAATTTTTCCCAGGGAGATGGCATTGATTAAAGTGCGGGTTACATGTTCCTGACCGACAATTTCCTGAAAAACTTTTGGTCTCCATTTTTGGGTTAAAACCTGATAATTCACATCATCTCCTCTTTGCTACCGGCTGGACCTGGTGGAGATGGGGGGATTCGAACCCCCGACCTCTTGCGTGCAAAGCAAGCGCTCTCCCAGCTGAGCTACATCCCCTGTTGGTTATATATAGTATAATCTTATG
>JAGGTG010000199.1 GCA_021163905.1 Candidatus Aerophobota bacterium | reverse complement strand
TATTTGGCAAAAGATATACTAACCGGAATTGGGTTTTTATTTATAATTATGGGCTCTTATATATTAGCCAGACAGGAAAGAAACATCGAAACCGATCTTCAAATCGAGCGTAACTTATTTAAAACACTAATGGATAGTATTCCCGATTACATATATTTTAAAGATAGGGAAAATAAATTTGTAAGGGTTAATAAAGCAAGAGCAAAGGCATCAGGAACCACTCCGGAGAAAATGATTGGGAAAACTGATTTTGATTTTTTCCCGGAAAAAGAAGCTAAACAGGCCTTTGATGACGATACACGTGTACTGAAAACCGGAAAACCACTTATTAATAAGATAGAAGAGCTCACCCTGTATGATGGAAAAAAACACTGGATATCTGCTACTAAAGTTCCCTGGTACAATGATAAAGGAGAAATAATTGGAACAATGGGAATATCACGTGATATAACCTCACATATTGAGGTACAGAGGAAACTCCAGGAGTCAGAAGAAAAATTTAGGATCCTTGCAGAATCATCTCCAATAGGAGTTTATTTAATTCAGGATGGTGTGATTAAATACGTCAATCCAAAGGCAAGTGAAATGTTTGGTTATAAAATTGATGAGCTTATAGGAAAAGGCGTTTTAGAAACGGTGATTCATCCAGATGATAGAGATATGGTGAGGGAAAATATCAGAAAAAGAATTAATGGAGAGATAAACTTTGCCAACTACAGTTTTCGTGCAGTCAAAAAAACAGGAGAGGTATTTGATGCTGAGGTGTTTGGCTCAAGGATCATCTATCATGATAGACCAGCAATTATTGGAATGATTATGGATGTAACTGAACGCAAAAAAATGGAAGAAAAACTACGTGATTTAACTATAAAAGACTACCTTACAGGTCTTTTTAACTACAGATACTTTAATGAGAGAATAAAAGAACAAATAAATTTATTTAAAAGATATGGGGAAGTTTTTTCCCTTCTTTATATTGACATAGATGGATTTAAAAATTGTAACGATACTTATGGCCACCAGAAAGGAGACGAGATACTACAAAGTATAGGTAAAATTTTCCGTGATAATTTACGTGATACTGATTCTGCTTATAGAATAGGGGGAGAGGAATTTGTAATAATACTTGCCCATACATCAAAGGAACAGGCAAGAAAGGTAGCCGAGAGAATTCGGGAACAGGTACATCAAAAACTATACCCTTTTTACAAAATTACGGTAAGCATAGGAGTGGCTGATTCAAAAATAGGTGAGGAGGTAGTAAAAATAGCAGATGAGGCCATGTATGAGGCAAAAAGGAAAGGTAAAAATAGAGTATATGTGGTTAATTCAAAAAATTAACTTTCTTTACCATTTCTCCTGCAACCTCTGTTGCCGCCTGGATTGTCTTTTCAATATCCTTATCGGTATGAGCTAAAGATACAGCACCACCTCCTCTCATAAGATGAACTCCTTTATTTACCATTCTCAAATTAAATTCCTCTCTTTTTTCAACATCGGTAAAATCTCTTACATCTTTCGGGTTTTTAACTTTGATTTCTTTTTTAACCGGGAAACAAATTCTAAATAATGAGCCACATCCATTGCACCTAACAGATATACCATAGCTGTTAAAAACCCTTTCAAGCTCTTTTCTTATTTTATTACCTTTCTGGTTTAGCTGCGGATATATCTTATCTTTATTTTCTCTTAAATAACTAACCATTTTTATCCCGGCCACCATGGCTAAAGGATTGCAGGAGAAAGTTCCTCCACCTGTTAATACCAGTTTATCCGTATTCTCTGCTGTAGGATCGCAAAGATCAATTATACGTTTTTTCCCAACAACCACTCCTATAGGCATTCCACCTCCTGCTATCTTACCCAGAGTAGTCAGGTCAGGAATTACTCCAAATTTCTCCTGAGCTCCTCCCAGAGCTATCCTGAAACCAGTAATTATCTCATCAAATATCAGTAAAGCTCCTATCTTCTGTGTTTCTTCTCTTAATACCTTAAGATACTCAAGATCAGCTGGAATAAATTCTGCTCCTACCACTGGCTCCATTAAAATGGCTGCCAAATCGTCTTTGTTTTCCCTTATTATCCTAACTGAATTCTCAATATCATTAAAAGGTATCACCCTGGTATACTTTTTAATTTCAGGAATAATTCCAGCACTCTCATCCTCTTCATAAGGTTTGTGAATTGCAAAGGATAATTCTGTATTTGCTCCATGCCAGCCACCATCTATCTTCAAGATCACATTTTTCCCTGTAAATGCTCTTGCCATTCTTACAGCATACATAGTTGCCTCTGTACCTGAACAACAAAATCTAACTTTTTCAGCAGATGGGACAACCTCGCATATAAGTTCGGCAAATTCCACCTCATACTCGTTTACAAATCCAAGATGAGTTTCTTCAAAAATAACATTTTTTAACTCATCTGCTATTATCCGAGGAGCATAGCCAAGTATTCTCGCATAATGCCCCATCCAGAAATCAATATACTCATTATCATCTATATCCCAGACTCTTGAACCTTTGGCTTTTTTAACATAAAAAGGATAAGGAGAAAAATATCTTATATTATGGGAAACTCCACCAGCCATTACTTTTCTCGCTCTCTCAAAAACCCTTTTTGAATTCTTAGTCCTTCTTTCATATTCACTATAAATATTCTCCATTTTTATTACCTCTTTTTATAGCTTACAGGTTACTGGAAGAGTGTAATAAAATATCACAAAAAAGTAAAGTCAATCTTTTGTGACTGGATTCTGTGAACTGTTATAGAATAAGATAAAGAACCCTTGTCTTGAAGAAAAAAAGTTTTATGATATATCTATCCGTAAAGATAAAAGGGCAGATTAGAATGAACCTCGAATGGAAAAGGTTAATTTGTCTTCCTATTTTTATTATTTTTGCCTCAACAATCTCTTTTGCCCAGCAACCCCCAAAAATCAATAGGGTGATTATTGTATCCAGTAAAAATTCCTCTATTCCAGATAGTAGCAGTAAAATTGTTAAATATAACGATGAGGTCAGACTCTACGCTGTTTTAAAATGTGGAAAAAGATACTACCTTGGCTACAGTAAATCCTTCCTTCCAGATAAGATAAAGATAAACGGGAAAGTGTACTCTGTTAAAAATGGCCTTTTAAAAAGATGGAGGAAGGAAAGCTGGGGTGAATTAAAATTTCACTGGTATAAAATAATGCCAAGATTAGCCCCCTCCCATCCAACAGGAGATTACAAATGGTACTCAAATGTATTCAGCAAGGAGGAAGGTGAGGAAGGTAGGTGGAAAGGATTTGATATTATCGAGTATAAACAGTACCCTCTAAAGGGAAAAGACTGGAGTTTACTTCTTAAAAAAGAGGTGGGAACTGAAAGATTTAGAGTAGAGGTTCTATTTCAGGGTAAAGTTATATCATCTCCAGGAAAACCTGATCCTAATTCCCAAAGTGGTATATCTCCAGAGGACTACTATAGAGGGATAAAAAAAACGGTTCACAGGATAAGCCGTCTCTCTAATCATCCCAATAAACTTATAAGGTATATAGAGGCTTTAAGGGGGGTCCCCTGGGTGTGGGGTGTAACTTATAGGGATCCTCCAAAAAATACCCCTTCACGTCATCAGGCAGATTTTTCTAATCCTGTGGGAATTGAGTGTGCAGATCTTGTAATATCTGCCCTGAGAGCTATGGGGAATAAAAATCTTAACTACACCGCAGCTGAAAATCTTGTAAGAGGAGAATACACCAATCCAGCTGTAACTACATCGTTTTTAACTTACTCAAAATTCACTCCCTTCAAAAACTGGACTCCTCGGGGAATATTTTTGAAAGGGGATAAAATTTTCATTTTCAGTAAAAAGAAAATCCAGATAAGAAGCAGCGATTTTGATCTTATAAAGGAAATTAAGATCAAAGATCCATCCTGTGAATTATTGGATATTGCCGTTGATAAAGAAAAAATCTATACTCTCATCCAGAAAAATCTAAAGACAATAATAGCTACAGTGGATAAAAAAGGGATAATTAAAAAGCTCTTTACACCAAAGATCAATAAAACTATTAAAATTGGTAAAAGTGAGTACCAGTGTAAAATTGAGATAAATCCAACTGGCATAGACGTAACAGACTCAAAAGAGGGATTAAATATTTACCTTTTATCCTCTGGAACAATTTATGTTTTTAACAGTAAGGGGGAAAACAAAAAGTATATACCTGTCAAGGAAGCTTATAAAAAATGGGACCCTACAGGTTCTTTATCTGTAACTAATGGGAAGTTTTATCTTCCCGCAGGTGAGAAAAAAATACTGGTATGTGATATACATGGAAAAATAGTGGATACAATAAATCTAAAAAAACCTTTTCTCGATGCTGATGTTGATGGGAAAAAGATAGCTATCCTTTATCCTTTTCCTCTTAAAGTTCAACTTAGAAAACTTGATGGATCTTTACTGCAGGATTTTACTGGAAGATTCCTTACTGAAAAGGGGGAAAAAGTCAAGATAAAAATAGGCTCCTCACCCGAGGATCTTCATATAGGGGATTTAATATTAACTGTTTCTCCCACCTATCATACTTTGCTTCTGTATGCTGATAATGGAAATGGAATTTTTGATGGTGAGGATGAACTTATCTGTGCTGGTCATAATGGGGTTGAGGTAAGAAAAGCAAATTACCTTGAGGGAAGAAAATTCATAATAAAGAGATTAAAACCTGGTATAAATTATAAATAAAAATACTTTAAAGTCTTAAGAAAAGAGGTGACCTAAAAGTGGTGATAAAGTTATTTTCTGGGTTTTTGTTGTTTTTGCTTCTGATTTCAAATATTTGTTTTGCCAGTGAGGAACCTATGGAAAAAGTATCTTTTGAGGTGAAAGTTACTCCAGTTAAAGGTATCCCTG
>JAGGTG010000180.1 GCA_021163905.1 Candidatus Aerophobota bacterium | reverse complement strand
ACCAGACAGACGAGACAGACGAGACAGACGAGATAGACGAGATAGACGAGAAGGACGAGACAGACGAGACAGACGAAACAGACGAAACAGACGAGATAGACGAGAAAGACGAGATAGACGAATATCAATGAGCTGTAAAATTTTCTATATGAAAAGAATTTCAGTTGACAGAGCCCCTTTTTGTGCTATAATTGCAACAAGATTTTTTAGGGGGAAGAGAAAAAATGAGCACTTACATTGCTGGCTTGGATATTGGGTCAGTATCTGTAAATATGATAATTATAGACAATAAGGGTAATATAGTTTACGAGCAAGAATACACCCGCCATAACGGACAACCTATAGAAAAAGCTCGCCAGATACTTCAGGAAACCTATCCTCTTTATCATTTTAATGCAGTGGCAATAACAGGATCAAATGGTGAACTTTTGAGCGAAGAATGGAAAGTCCCCTATTTTGAAGAGGTAATTGCACAGGCCAGGGGAACCCATCACATTGATCCTTCCATTAGGACAATAATTGATATAGGGGGAATGGATGCAAAATTTGTGGCTCTTGATGAAGATGGCCGGGTGGTGGATTTTGGTATGAACAGCAGCTGTGCCTCTGGAACTGGTTCTTTCCTTGACCAGCAGGCAAAGAGACTAGAGCTTAACATTGAGGGAGAGTTTGCCCGGGAGGCACTTAAATCCACAAACCCTGCTCGAATTGCAGGTAGATGTGCTGTATTTGCTAAATCTGATATGATACATCTCCAGCAAAAAGCTACTCCAATGAGGGATATATGTATGGGTCTTTGTGAAGCTCTTGCCAGAAGTTACCGCAGCAGTATAGCAAGGGGGAAGAAGCTAAAAGGTCCTATCTCCTTTCAAGGAGGAACAGCTGCTAATGAGGCAATGCTTGTGGCTTTTAAGAAAGTACTTGAGCGAGATGATATTATTGTTCCCCCTCACTTTTTTTCCCTGGGGGCTTTAGGAGCAGCTTTACTTTTAAAGGAAAAAGGGGAGATTAATAATTTTGATATAAATAAATTAAGCTCAACTGTTAAAATAAAAGAAAAAAGAGAGGTCCTGCCCAGGCTCTCTCTTGATTTTGAGGAAGAAAAACCCTCCAGAGAGGAAGAAGAGTATATTTTTCCGGATAATGGAAAGCTGGTAGATGCCTATATAGGTATTGATATTGGTTCAGTAAGCACCAATGTAGCTGTTATAGATAAGGATAATAGATTGATTGCAAAAAGTTATCTTCCTACCGCTGGAAAACCTATAAAAGCTGTTCAGGACGGACTGAGAGAGGTTAAAGAAAAAGTTGAGGGGAAGGTTAGAATAAGAGGTGCAGGTACCACCGGATCGGGAAGATATATGATAGGGGCTTTTATTGGAGCTGATGTTATTAAAAATGAGATCACTGCTCAGGCAAGAGGGGCTTTGAATATAGATCCTGATGTGGATACCATATTTGAAATTGGAGGGCAGGATTCAAAATATATAAGTTTGGATAAGGGTGTAATAGTTGATTTTACAATGAATAAAGCCTGTGCTGCGGGAACTGGTTCTTTTCTGGAAGAACAGGCAGAGCAACTTAAGATAAATATAAAAGGAGAATTTGAACAAATAGCATTTACCGGTGAAAATCCAGCTGATCTGGGAGATAGATGTACAGTTTTCATGGAGTCAGCATTATTTGAGCATCTTCAAAGAGGAGTTCCCATTCCCGATCTTGTTGCTGGTCTTGCCTATTCAGTGGCCTACAATTACCTGAATAAAGTTGTAGAGAATAGAAAAATAGGTAATAATATATTTTTCCAGGGTGGGACTGCCTGTAATAGATCGGTAGTGGCTGCATTTGAAAAAATACTGGGTAGAAAAGTTACAGTTCCTCCCCATAATGAGGTTCTGGGGGCAATTGGAGTTGCTATTATAGCTAAAGAAGAAACAAAAGGTGAGACAAAATTTAAGGGATTTGGATTAACTGAAGTTAGCTACAGAATGGAGTCTTTTGAGTGCAAGGATTGTCCAAATCATTGCAAGGTGAACCGTGTATACATTGAAGGTGAGGAAAAACCTTTAACCTATGGTGATAGATGCGAAAAATACAGCGGTAAAGAAGGAAAGAGAAAGAAGAAAGGAATACCAAATCTGGTTAGAGAAAGGGAGAAATTACTCTTTGCCAGATACTCTCACTCTCATCAAAAACGAGGTAAGAGAATTGGAATACCCCGGGCTTTACATACATTTGAACTTTCACCTTTATGGGAGAGCTTTTTTACCGAGCTTGGGTTTGAAGTGGTGGTTTCTTCACGAACTAACGATGAGATAATTCATAAGGGAGTAGAAGTGGTAACTACCGATACCTGCTTTCCTATTAAAGTGGCTCATGGACATGTTATTAATCTTTTAGAGAAAGAGGTGGATTATCTTTTCCTGCCAAGTTTAATTGATTTTCCTCAGCCTGATCCCCGTTTAAAAAGGACTTATAATTGCCCCTGGTCTCAGGCACTACCATACCTTGTTAACTCGGCAATTCCTCTTAAGGATTACTCCGTGCGAGTTCTGGAGCCAAAAATATCCTTCAGGGAAAGTTTGGAAAAATCTCTTGAAAAGATAGGCAAAGAGCTGGTGGATGATCCTTCACTGATTAAAAAGGCTATACAGGTTGCAAAAAAAACTCAAAGTCAATTTTATAAAAAGTTGAGAGAAAAGGGGAAAACCATTTTAAAAGAACTGGGAGATAAAAGGGGGTTTGTTATAATTTCTCGTCCCTATAATGGTTGTGATCCAGGATTAAATATGGATATTGCTGAAAAAATGAGAGAGTTGGGAATGCTTGCTATTCCAATGGATTTTCTTGAAATTGATCCATCTGTTATTTCAGAAGATTATCCTAATATGTACTGGAACTATGGACAGAGAATCTTGGCTGCAGCCAGATATATTAAGAATACATCAAATCTTTATCCTATTTATATAACAAACTTTGGATGTGGACCAGATTCTTTTGTAACCAAGTTCTTTGCCGAGGAAATGGACAGACCTTTTCTGGAGCTTCAAATAGATGAACATTCAGCTGAGGCGGGAATTATAACCAGGTTGGAGGCTTTCCTCGATAGTATCCAGGGAAGATCAATTCGACCAGAAAAAGCCATAAGTTATGTGAACTCGTCTCCTTCAAGAAATGGCAGGGTGATTTATATTCCCTATATGGATGATCACTCCTATGCTCTGAAAGCCACTTTTGAAGCTCTCGGACAAAAAGCAGAGGTTATGGAGAAAAGCGATGCTGAGTCTTTAAGAGAGGGACAAAAATACACCAGTGGAAGAGAATGCTATCCGGCTATACTAACCACCGGTGATATGTTAAAGATAATAAAGAGAAAAGATTTTGATCCTAAAAAGACTGCTTTCTTTATGGGAGAAGCTCAGGGTCCCTGCAGATTTGGACAGTACAAGAAATTCCAGGAGCAGCTTTTGAAAAGACTTGGCTATCCAGATATTCCAATTATTTCCTTAAATTCTGAGAATAGTTATGGAGGTTATGGAGTAAAATTTACTAAACTGGCCTGGAGTGGTATTGCTGCTATTGATATATTGAGAAAGGTTCAACGAATAATACGTGTTGATGAAAAAAACAAGGGGGAGACTAACAGGGTTTACGAGAAATACAGAGAAAAGATATGCCAGGCAATAAGGGAAGATAAACCTCTTTTGCCAGTGATGAAAGAGGCAGCTGAACAGTTCAGAAAAATAGAAAGAGTGGATAGTGACAAGCCTGCGATAACCATCGTAGGTGAGATATATATAAGACATAATCCTTATGCTAATCTTTTCCTTATAGATGAGCTGGAAAAGTTAGGTTTAAAAGTAGAACTTGCATCTATGAGGGAATGGTTTTTTTATACAAATGAGATGTACAGGGATACAACCATCAAGGAGAAAAAATTTATTGAATTAGCAAAAAATAGAATCAGAAACTTCTTCCAGGAGTTTATAGAAAAACGCTTGGAGGAGCCCTTTAAAGATTTGATAGAAGGATTTGAGGAACCGGATATTGAACATATTCTTAAATTGGGCGAGAGGTATCTGGATCGTTCTTTGAGGGGAGAGGCTATTCTCTCTGTTGGAAAGATATTGAGTTCAATAGAAAGGGGTAGGGATGGAGTGATAAATGTGATGCCATTTACCTGTATGCCCGGGAATCTCACAGCAGCCATAACCAGCCAGATAGAAAGAGATTATCCTGATTTTCCTATACTTTCCCTCTCCTACGATGGTTCCCGCCAGGCGAATTACTTAAATAAAATAAGGACTTTTGTAGCTCAGGTAGAAGCTTATCATAGAAAAAAAGATAAGGTGTACCTGTAGCTACAAATTAATCCATTTTTGGGAGGAAGAAGTTGAGGGTTATGGTAATTTATTCCAGTCAATCAAAAAAATTTGATTCTCTGGCTGAAGTTATGTCTGCAACTCTTCAAAGCAAGGGCCATCAAGTGGAAAAAATAAAGGTGGAGAGAGCCGGTAGAATTCCCAGTTTGTTCGCATACGACCTTGTATTTGTGGGAAGTCCTGTAGAGGGATTTTGGGGTGGTAAGTTTTCCGAGGAACTTAGCAATTTTATAGGTAAGTGTGTAGGTTTTGAAGGAAAGAAAAGTGCTGTATTTGTTTATCCCAAGACTTTTGGTACAGGCAAGGCTATGAAGAGAATAATGCGTCGTCTGGAGGAAAAAGGTTCTATTGTTATAGATTTTAGAAGTATAAAGAATAAGTCCGAAGCCCGTGCCTTTGCTGAAAAATTAGGAAGAAAGAGAACGAGATAGTTCTGGGTAGTTTATGGAAAATAAAAAGGCATCTTTAACTATAAATGATCTTAGAGAATGGATAGAAAAGTACAAGAGAGACCTTTTAGATATAGATACTATAG
>JAGGTG010000094.1 GCA_021163905.1 Candidatus Aerophobota bacterium | reverse complement strand
TCCGTGGGATACCCAGAGAGCCCACATAGTTACAAGAAACTGTCCCAATTTCAGACTCAAATTAGCTTGACATATCAGTTCTTTAGAATAATATAAATGTCATAAACGCCGGCGTAGCTCAAAGGAAGAGCGGCTGATTCGTAATCAGCAGGTTGTAGGTTCGAGTCCTATCGCCGGCTTTTGTCGTTATGGATTAGTTTAGTTCGCTTGCAATATCCGAACTTTTCAGAGCTACAATAAAATAAAAAAATAAGAGAGAAATAAAAATGAGTGTTTCAGATTACAATCCAGAGGAAATTGAGAAAAAATGGCAAAAATACTGGGAGGAGAAAAAGACATTTGCATCGTATCCCTACAGAAGAAAAAAATACTACCTGCTGGAAATGTTTCCCTATACATCCGGAAGTATCCATATAGGGCATGTTCGTAATTATACAATAGGGGATGTTGTTGCCAGGTATAAGTTAATGCACGGATTCAATGTCTTACACCCGATAGGTTTTGATGCCTTTGGACTTCCAGCAGAAAATGCTGCTATTGATAAAGGTATTCATCCTCGTGATTGGACCTATCGGAACATAGATAATCTGCGTTATCAACTTAAAAGACTTGGCTTATCATACGATTGGTCAAGAGAAGTTATAACCTGTAATAAAGAGTACTACCGCTGGAACCAGTGGTTTTTCTTAAAATTCTATGAAAAAGGACTTGTCTATCAGAAAAAGGCTCCGGCTAACTGGTGTCCCACCTGTCGAACTGTCCTTGCCAATGAGCAGGTAATAGATGGACGCTGTTATAGATGCGAAACTCCTGTTGTCCAAAAAGATCTCAAGCAATGGTTTTTTAAGATAACAAATTACGCTGAACAGCTTTTAGAGGAAATAGAAAATTTAAAAGACTGGCCATTAACGGTAAAAAAGATGCAGATAAACTGGATTGGTAGAAGTGAAGGAATGGAGATTAATTTTGAACTTTTCCCCAATGGATTCAAAATCCCGGTTTATACAACCCGTCCCGACACCATTTTCGGAGCTACCTATCTTGTCCTCTCCCCATATCATCCGTTAGTAGAAAAAGCCATAAAAGATGAACCTTCCATTAAATCTGAAGTTGAACAAATGCGCAAGGAGCAATTAATAAAGGGAGAGGTCGAAAAAAGAGGTGTCCAGAGTAGCCTTTGGGCTATCAACCCTGTAAATAAAGAAAAAATACCTATCTGGATAGCAAATTACGTATTAATGGAATACGGAACAGGAGCCATAATGGGTGTTCCAGCACATGATGAAAGGGACTTTGAGTTTGCTAAAAAGTACAATCTTCCCATTAAAGTGGTGGTATCTCCCCCTGAAAATAACTTCTCACGTGGAAATTTAAAACAGGCCTATGTTGGTGAAGGGAAAATGGTTAATTCTGATAGATTTAACGGGATGCTCAGTAAACAGGCAAGAGAAAAGATGAGCGAATGGATGCAGTCAATGGGTATAGCTACTCCTCGGGTCCACTACAAACTAAGAGACTGGTGCATATCCCGTCAACGATACTGGGGAACTCCCATCCCTATCATTTACTGTGATAGATGTGGAACGGTTCCTGTGCCGGAAAAGGATCTTCCTGTCGAGCTTCCAGCTGAGATTGAAATTACAGGAAAGGGAGGATCACCTCTTAAAAATGTAGAATCTTTTGTTAACTGTACCTGCCCTTATTGTGGAGGAAAAGCCCTGAGAGAAACTGACACAATGGATACCTTTGTGGATTCTTCATGGTATTTTTTAAGATACGCCAGTTTAAAAAGAGAAAAAATTCCCTTTGATACCCAGGAGGTAAATTACTGGATGCCTGTGGATCAGTACATTGGAGGGATTGAACATGCAATTTTGCACCTTCTTTATTCCCGCTTTTTTACCAGAGCCTTAAGAGATATAGGGCTGGTAAAAATAAGTGAACCTTTCAAAAGATTGCTCACTCAGGGAATGGTTATTAAAGATGGTGCAAAAATGTCAAAATCCAAAGGCAATGTAGTTGATCCACAGAAGATAATTGACAAATACGGAGTCGATACACTCAGGGGATTTATACTGTTTGCTGCACCTCCTGACGCAGATCTTGAGTGGAAAGAAGAAGGATTGCAGGGTGTACATAGATTCCTGACCAGGATATGGAAACTGGTAGTGGAAAATAAGGCTGGAGAGTGGGAGGATAAATTTGAGAAAATTTACCTGAATGGTAAAAACAGGGAAGAATGCGAACTTCAAAGAATCGTTAACAGAACTATAAAAAAGGTCAGCGAAGATATTGAGAACCGTTTTCACTTCAACACTGCTTTAGCCTCTCTTATGGAATTTGTTAACTACCTTTACAGATATTCCGATAAAAAGAGTAAGATATTCAAAGAGGCCTTGCAGATACTGATATTGCTTTTATACCCCTTTACCCCTCATATTGCTCAGGAGCTTGCAAGTAAAATGGGACTTAAAGAAGACCTATCGCACCATTCCTGGCCTGAATATAAAAAGCAACTTCTGGAAAGCGAAAGGGCAACAGTTGTAATTCAGGTGAATGGAAAATTAAGAGATAAGATAACTGTAGCTCCCAACGAAAGTAAAGAAAATATAGAAAAGGAAGTTTTAAACAGAGAAAAGATTAAAAAATATACCCGGGGGAAAGTTATCAAAAAGATAATCTATGTTCCAACAAAACTAATGAATATCGTAGTGGATTGAATGTGGAAACTTACCCGAGAGGAACAGTTAGTTCTCATTTTTTTAATTGGTGTTTTTGCTGTGGGTTTAGGGATAAAACTTCTGGGAGGAATACCCGTTAGTCCACCGTCCTCTCCTTCCTTAATTAAAGTAAAAGTGTATGGAGCTGTTAAAAGACCAGGATGGTATAAAGTAACCTCTAACTCTCCGGTAAAAGAATTAATCAGTAAAGCAGGAGGAGCTCTTCCATGGGCCGATCTTTCAAAGATCGATCTTTCCACTCCTCTATCGCATGAAACGACAATTTACATTCCTCAGGGGAAAATTAATCTGAATAGCGCCTCAGAAAAGGATCTTACCTTTCTTCCGGGGATTGGTCCCGAACTTGCCAGAAGAATAGTAAACTACAGAGGTAAAAAAGGAGAATTCAAAAGCGTGGATGAGTTAAAAGAAGTTCCGGGGATTGGAGATTCCAAGTTCAAAAAGATTAAGGACAGGATAACCGTCAGGTGAGAAGTAAACTGGAATAGTTCCTAAGAAAAAATCCTCATCCACATTCCTTCAACCACCAATCGGGTTGATACATTAGCCTGGATCAAGCTCCTGCTATTTTCAACAGCTTCGATACCTGTATAAAGTTCAGCAAAGGAATAATTGTCTTTAATTTCAATTAGCTCATTTATTTTATCCTGATTAATAGTGGGAAAAGAGGGGTCAAGTTTTAAAATAAGTATATCTCGTAAAAAAAAGATAGTAATATTTAAAAGCGTTTCAACAACAGATTTTTTTTGATTGTTCCATCTTTCCGAAAGGTCAAAAATACTCTGGGACAGTTTTTTTTCTTTAAGCAGCTGGATTATTTTTTCTCTTTCCTGAAAGATAGTTTTCTCTTCTAACAATTTTAAAGCCTCACTCACACTCCCCTGAGATAGATGACTGATAAGGGGGACAAGTTTTTCCGGAACATTGTCTTTTTTCATTAAAATTTTACCTATGTATTCCTTTTTAAGGGGAAGAAAGTTCACAACTCTACATCTTGAAACAATAGTAGATGGAAGAAGCCAGGCGGCAGAGCTTACAAGAACTACTGTTAGATCAGTTGGGGGTTCCTCCAGTATTTTAAGAAGAGAATTTGCAGCTTCAATAGTGAGTTTCTCAGCATCATCGATAATCCACACTCTTTTCCCCTTTTCATACATTTTATATCCCGCCTCTTCTTTTAACTCACGAATCTGATCAATCCTGATAGAATCCCCCTCTGGAGTAACTATACGTAGATTTGGATGATTCAATTTATCAATTCTTATACAGGAGGAGCATCTATTGCAACCATCTATGCCATTTTTTTCACAGTTAAGAGCTTTAGCAAAACTAATTGCTGCCATTTTTTTCCCCACACCTGGAGGACCAGAAAAAAGATAGGCTCCCGGTAGATTCCCTGCTGCTATATCTTTTTGCAGTAATTTCAAACTCATCTGTTGGCCCAGTATATCCTTAAAATTCATGGCTAAATTTTTCCAGAATTATTTTTTTAATCTGATTATGGATAAAGGAAGGTGAGGTGTCAGCTTTTATTACTTTAATTCTTTGAGGATAAGCTCTTGCCAGTTCAAGGTAGCCCTTCATTACCCTTTTATGAAACGAGAGCTTTTCTTTTTCTATCTTATCAGAGCTTTTTTCTCTTTTCATAGCGATCTCCGGGTCAAGATTAAGCAGGAAAGTTATATCGGGCCATATACCCTTTGTGACCTTTTGATTTAATTCACAAATCAAGCTAACATCCAGACCCCTCCCATAACCCTGATAGGCAAAGCTGGCATCTGCATATCTATCCGATATTACAATTTTTCCCTCCTTTAAGCCGGGTATTATTACTTTCTCCACATGTTGAGCTCTATCTGCAAGATAAAGAAAAAGCTCCGCAAGGGGATTTGCCTTAACTTCCTCATCTTTCAAAACGAGTTTTTTTATTTTCTCTCCAAATAAGGTCCCTCCAGGTTCCCTGGTAACTACTACCCGTTGATTTTTTTCATAAAAAAGGAAATCTGCTAAAAGACGAACCTGAGTGGATTTTCCACTTTTATCAATTCCTTCAAAACTGATAAACAAAACCTTACCCTCCCATCTTTTTAAAAATCACTAAAGTAGAGTACACTAACCTGTCTCAATGTCAAGCTAATTGAGCTGAAATTGGGACAGTTTCTTGTAACTATGTGGGCTCTCTGGGTATCCCACGGAA
>JAGGTG010000067.1 GCA_021163905.1 Candidatus Aerophobota bacterium | reverse complement strand
TTTCCTTATTTAAGGGGGAGCAGCGCAAGCGTTGAGGGGGAAATGCGAAGCATTTCCCCCTCAATTAGCTTGACAGGATAAAAATATTTGATATAATACTGTGAAATAATTCACACTATTTAGGTAAGGCAAAATAAATGCCCATAATTAAAAGAAAAACAAGAACATATAATTGTGAGAGTTGCGTGAATAAAGTCACGAAAAAGTAAGATTTTTTTACTAAAGCTTGTGAAATTATTCACGATATGATACTGCTAAATTTATCTTGTCTCATTATAGAAGAAGAGCCATAAAAAATTTGTGAGATAAATAACAAGTGTATCTTGAAATTAAGGAGGAAAAACATGCATCTGAAAACAATAATAAATTCTCTAAACCTGCACAACTGGACTCCTGATTTGGACCAAGATATTTCAGTAACCAGAGGTTATATCTCTGACATGACGAGTGATGTTTTGGCCAATACTCACCAAGGAGATTTATGGATAACTCAGCAAAATCACCAAGGAGTGGTTATTCTTGCCTCTCTCAAGAAAATTCCGGTTATTCTTCTGGCTAACAGCAAACAACCTCTTCCGGATATGATAAAAGCAGCCAAAGAAGAAGGAATAGTTATTTTAACAAGTTCCTTATCGGCTTTTGAAGTAGCTGGTAGACTTTATCAATTAGGACTCTCAGGGGAAAAACCTGTAGAGACTGTTCCTTTATCTTCTGTAAAGTAGAGGATAATTTCGCAAAAGAAACCAAACCTGAGTTTAAAATGAAATTTATTTAAACTGAAATGATGAGAACACCAGCGAAAAATTAGGATAATAGATGGGGTTAAACTCCAATGAAAAACTTATGAAGGAGGGAATAGATGGATAAAAAATTTCCAAATTTGTTCACCCCTGGTAAAATAGGTACCCTTGAAGTTAAAAACAGAATCATCAAAGCTCCCCAATCAACAGGAATGAGCAACGTTGATGGTTCGGTAAGTGAAAGGCTAATTAGGCATTACCGGGAATTAGCACGGGGAGGAGCAGGTTTAATTATTGTAGAATACGCCTACGTGGATAAAATTGCCAGTAAATCTGCCCACTGTCAGCTTGGAATCTGTGATAATGAACATATTCCTGGATTAGCATGGCTTGCAGATACTATAAAGGATAATGGAGCAAAAGCAGGGATCCAAATAGAGCACTGTGGAAGACAAAAATTTCTGGGAACTCAACCAATAAAATCTTCCTCACGAATACCATGGCCTGCCCTACTGGAAAGATGCGGTCGTGATGCCATACCAGAGGAGCTTACTATAGATGAAATTCTCGATATTGTTGAAGCTTTTGGTGATGCAGCAAAACGAGCTGTTGATGCTGGCTTTGATTTAATTGAGATTCACGGCGCACATGGATACTTACTCACAAATTTCTTCTCTCCCCACACAAATAAACGGAATGACTGTTATGGTGGCTCACTGGAAAATAGAATGAGAATATATATTCAAGTTGTTAGAAACATTAGAGAAAAAATAGGTAATGATTTTCCACTAACTATTAGGTTAAGTGGGACCGATTATGAACCTGATGGTTTCCCAATTGAGGATACCATCCAGTTAGCAAAGGCACTTGAGCGAGAAGGAATAGACGCTATTCACGTCTCTGGTGGAGATCATCATACAATGATCCATCAGGTTAGCCCCATGGCAATACCTGTGTGCCATAATGTCTGGGCAGCAGAGGCTATCAAAAAAGAAGTGAAAATTCCAGTAATTGCTTCTGGATCAATAACATTACCCAGGTATGCTGAGGATATAATAGCAAGTGGTAAAGCGGACTTTGTCGCACTTGGAAGGCCATTGTGGGCAGATCCGTATTGGCCACAAAAGGCAATGGAAGGAAGACCAGAAGACATCAGGCCCTGTATCCGCTGTAACGAAGGCTGTCTTGAAAGGACTTTCTTTAAATTTAAAGCAGTTACATGCGCTGTAAACCCAACCGTAGGAAGAGAAGGAGAATTAGAAATAACTCCAGCGAAAAAGCTGAAGAAAATAGCAGTTATTGGCGGTGGACCAGCTGGAATGGAGGCAGCACGAGTATGTGCACTGCGTGGACACAATGTAACCATATATGAAAAGAACAGATTAGGTGGAGTGCTTCATGAGGCCTCAACTCCAGATTTTAAAGCAGATATCAGGGCATTCAGGGATTATCTTATTACTCAGATAAACAAGCTGAATATCAAAGTGGTAAAGGAGGAGGCTACTCCTGCATCCATTAAGGACGGAGGATATGATGTTATAGTTGTAGCCGTAGGTGGTGTTCCAATAAAACCAGATGTTCCTGGAATTGATAAACCAATTGTAATTAGTGCTTTAGATATACTCAATGGAAAAAAAGAGGCAAAGCAAAAGGTAGTGGTCGTTGGTGGCGGACTTGTGGGAACGGAAATTGCTCTGTTCCTGGCTGAGCAAGGTAAAGATGTTTCAATCGTTGAGATGTTAGATGAAATTATGAAAGATGTAGCTACTACAGATAAACTTGCCTATAGTGAAAAAATTGCGAAGGCCAATATTAAAATCTTTACTGGTCAAAAATTACAGGAAGTTAAAGACAATGGTGTCGTTATTGTCTCCAAAAATGGTGACTCAACTGAGATAGAAGCAGACACTGTGGTCATTGCTGTAGGTTTTGCCCCACAGAAGAATATTATTTCGGAATTTGAAAAGAACACAGGAATTGAAGTTTATACAATTGGGGATTGCGTCCAACCTGGAAAAATATTTGACGCAATCCATACTGCTTATAAGACAGCGCTACGAATATAATCTTATTGTCCTCAGAGTCCTGGAATCAAAACCGGGACCCTGAGGATCTTCAAAATTTTTTGAGCTTGGAAAATGGCTAAAGAAAAGGTTCCAGAAAGTGTAACAAGGCGGCTTTCTCTTTATCTTAGGTATCTTAGAAAAATGAAGGAGGAAGAAAACATTTCTTCTGGGAAGCTTGCCCGGTTGATAGGACTCTCAGATGTAAGGATAAGAAAAGACCTGTCTTATTTTGGGCAATTTGGAACTCCAAGGAAGGGTTATAAAGTAAAAGAGCTGCGAGAACAGATCTCAAAGGCATTAGGTCTGGATAGAGTATGGAATGTAGCGCTAGTAGGGGTGGGAAAACTGGGCACTGCTCTTCTTGGCTACCCGGGTTTTAAAAAAAGCGGATTTTATATCAAGGCTGGCTTTGATGTGAAACTAAGTAAAATTGGGAAAAAAATAGCTGGTGTGCCAGTATATCACCCCTATCAGATGCCTAAAATAATAAGAGAGCAGAAAATTCAAATAGGAATAATAGCTGTTCCAGCTAAAGCAGCTCAGGAGTCAGCAGATCTTCTTATAATAAGTGGGATAAAAGCTATTTTCAATTTTTCTCCTACCAGAGTGGTTGTTCCCTCTTATGTTAAATTAAAAAATGTTGATTTTGCTTCTAAGCTTGAAGTTATACCCTATTATATTGTTAATTACCCCCAGCTTAAGTGTTTCCAATGGTTAGACGGAAGTTGAAAAAGCTATTTGACCAAACTGATGAGTCAGGTACAATGTTCCAAGTATTAAGAGGAAAGGAGGAAATTAAATGGGAAAAAAGGTTCTTTTGGTTGATGATGAGGTTGATTTTGTAGAGATTAACAAGGTGGCTCTGGAAAGCAAGGGATATAAGGTGGTGGTTGCTTATGATGGAAAAGAAGCTATGGAGAAAGCTCTTAAGGAAAAACCAGATGTGATAATACTGGATGTAATGATGACAAGAAAAACAGAGGGATTTGATGTTGCCCGGGAGCTGAGAAAACATAAAGAAATGCAGGATACACCAATAATAATGCTAACAGCAATAAGAGAAAGGATGGATATTAAATGGAAAATACAACCTGATGAGGAGTGGTTACCTGTAACTGAGTTTTTGGAAAAACCAATACCTCCAGAAAAATTAATAGAAAAAGTAGAGGAAATGCTTAAAAAGAGCAAAAAGTAAGCTCACGTTAATGGGTAAGTTATCCTTTCAGCATAAAATTTTCTGGTACTTTACACTGATCATTAGTGTGATAGGTATTTTTGCCATTCTGGTAGGAGGTTTCCATATTGTTCAAACTGTCTTCCAGGAAGCAAAAGACAGGGTCGCTATTGATTTGCGGATAGCTCATAACTTTTTAAATCAAAAGCTGGAAAAGTCAGTAATAACCTTGAATCTTCTGGCTGACAAACAGCGATTGATAGATTCTCTTAAAAAATCCCAGTCTATTTCCCCAGATATAAAATCCTGGCTTGAGAGAAAAAGAATCGAGTCAGGTTTTGATGTACTTACTCTATGTGATAAAGAGGGGAAAGTTATACTCCGCACCCGTCCTCCGTATTATAGTGGAGATTCTTTCCTCTCAAATCCACTTATATTAAAGGCACTGCAAGGAAAAAGTGCATCAGGTATTGTAATAGTTCCTTCTCAAAAGTTAAAGATGGAGGGAGAAGGTTTAGCTGAGCAGGCATACATCCCTTTTGTTTCTACTCCTCGAGCTAAACCTCGTCCCGAGAAAGCAGAAACGTCAGGAATGTTTCTATTTGCAGCTGTGCCTGTGTGGGGAGTAAATGGAAAAATAATTGGTGTTTTATATGGAGGAACCTTATTAAATAGAAACTATCGGTTAGTTGATTATATAAGGAATATGGTTTTTAAGGAAAAGGAATATAAAGGAAAACCATTTGGAACCGTTACTGTTTTCCAAAGAGATGTGCGGATAACCACCAATGTAGAAAAGGAAGATGGGTCTCGAGCTATCGGAACAAGGGTTTCCAGTGAAGTGTATGAAAGGGTCCTGGGAGAGGGAAAAATATGGTTGGGCAGAGCTTTTGTAGTCAACAATTGGTATATCTCAGCTTACGAACCAATATACGACCCTGATCACAGAATAATAGGAATGTTGTATGT
>JAGGTG010000202.1 GCA_021163905.1 Candidatus Aerophobota bacterium | reverse complement strand
TATAGGATTTTTCCCGAAACTGGAAAATCGAGGGGGGAAAGCTTTGCATTTACTCCTTCAACACTTATCTTTTTCCTTAAATAAGGAGAAATTAACTTCCTGTAAAATCAAGAGAAAAGAGACTATATAAGTTTCCTATTGGTGACTTTTGCAGGTAATTGGAAAGGAGAGGATCCTGCCATCGGCAAATCCAACTGTAAGCTTATAGGAGGTATTTCCTGCAGCAATGGAGCCATTATCCTGAAGATAAAGATCAAAAGTTCTCTTCCCTTCAGGAAGTATAGCCTCAAAGCTACCGTCAGAGTGGTTAAGAACTATTCCATCGTAAACCACAACAATTAGCCACACACCGTTATTGGGTTTGGTATCCCAGACCGAGAGCTGACCATTGGTGTTACGTATCTCAAGCCATTTTATAGTTTTTCCAGGTGCGTTTAATATTAACCGAAAATGAGTATCTGGATAGCCATCGCCCCTGAGTTTCTCACTTTTTTGAGCATAATCCAGCTTGCTTTGCTTCTCAACCAGCATTACATTAGCATGAACTACAACAGCAGGTGGATGTACCTTTCCGGGATATGAAGTTTCAATTTCAAGAAGGGGCCATTTTGTTTTATCTTTGTACTCCCTTGACCAGAAGTTATAGATGGACTCGGAAAGTCCTGCGTGGGGGGTCTCAACCATCTTAATCATCAATCCGTAGTTTGGTTTGCCAGAAAGCCACATTCTTACAAGAGGGGTTATATCCACAAAGACCCATCTGTTAACCTCAGCAGGAGGTTTAAATGTCACCACTGGATGGGGATCAAAAGCAGGCTGATTGTTCCAGGTTATCTCACCTTCTTTTGCTGTTCTTTCCACCTTTCCGGGATGATAGGTATCAGTCCCCTCATTCCATGGTTCAAGCACTCTGTAAACCCCAAGTGTTGCTGTGTTAGAACCACCGATATTGTAAAGGTATAGTTTTAATATTGCCCTTTTGACTGGAACTGCTGGTAAGTCAAATTTTAGGTATGCCCTTTTCTCACCACCAGGTACCTGCCATCCAGCACCAATTATTCCCCACTTTCCCCAGTTGGCATTGTTCCAGTTACGATAGGAATAGGCAAAAACATGGGAGTCAGCTGTTGGGTGAAGTCTTATAATGTTTAATTTAACAGGAACAGATGGGGCCTTTTCTGGAGGAGCTTTGGAGACTTTATGGACAGAAAGTTTAAAATCTGTAAATCTTGCCTCCAGTGAGTTTCCTCCCCAGCTTTTTCCGATAAAGCCAATGCGGGTAAACTTATCTTTGGTAAGTATCTGACCCAACATCTTCCAGTTTCTCGAATCAGGAGATCTATAATAAAAACTGTAATTATCCCCTTTTCTTTCTATCTTTAAAAATACAGAGGTTTTGTTGTAGAGATCATCAAAGTTTCCCTTATTCCCCTTTATAGCTTTCAAAGTAGCAGGCCAGCCTGTACAGGTTTTTGAATAAGATCCCTCTACTCTAACCCTTTGAGTGTCATACAGTCCAACGTATAAGACATAAACTGGATTTTTCTCTCTTCCATTCCAGATAACAAGCCCTGTATGGGTAGCCTGTTTTCTCTTGGCCATCCTTAGCATAACCTCTGCACTCCAGGTGCCAGTTTGAGGAACATCGGTAGTTAGAAGTCCCGCCCCACCACGATTACAGGACCATATATTCTGATATGGGTTTATCTTCAGATAAAATTCACCTTCCTGGATTGAGTAATGATCATTACCCTCAGGATCACTCCATTTCCAGTTTCTCTTAAAAGATGTAACTTCCCCCTTGGCAGTTTGAGAAACCTTTGCAGACTCTGTTATCTTTACACCTGCCGGGAGGGCGCTCTGGTAAAATGACTCAACAATCTGGTTTTTATTAACCGATTGAATGGATTTTATTTTCCCATTGGTGTCTATTATAGCCTCCTGTCCTTCCAGGAGCTTCTTCTGAGTTATTGAAGTTTTAATATCCACCTTACCTTCAACAACCTGAACTCTTATTTCTCCGTTAGCTTTCACCTGAACCACACCTGAGGTGCCTTCTGGCTGGATAGTAGCACCGGCAGTTTGAATAATGATGGGACCATGAAAGGCAACTTTTCCCTGTATAACTTTTATTTCTCTAAAGGATAAAAGTTGGAATACCGTTCCTTTTTTAACAAAAAGATAGGATCTTTCACCTTTTTTAGGATCATTGATGTGAATAATACTGGCACCTTTCTTAACTTGCACAGTATCCCCGGGTGTTAAACTAACTATCCCATCTACACCTTCTTTAAGCTGATAAGAATTTTGATTAATTTTAACCTTGAGATTACCCTGAGCATAAGCTGTAATTCCAGTATCGCATTCCCTGATCCTGAATTTTTTGGCCAAAAGCCTCAGATTTCCCCCCTGCATACCTTTGTATTTCCTCTTCATCTGCACCCATTCCCCAATATTGCGGGCTGGTACCCATCTTAATATCCAGGACTCCTGTTTAAAGGAATCCATTGTTCTAAGATAATCTCCAAATACTCTGGCAGGAGATGTTTTTACAAAATTACCGTAAAGGCATCTTAAAAACGTTGTTTGAATACCCTCCACCCTGCACCCACCATAAGCTAAGGCTGCCATAGCTTTTTTGGTAGTATCAAAATCCTCAAGATAACCCGGGTCATAGTAAATAGAATCCTTAAACTCAGGATGGTGCTTATCTAAAAATTTATACATAAGATAGGCAAAAAAATCAGCGGTATTTTCATAAAAAGAGGTAATCCTTTTCCCCTTTTCTGTCTTTGCCTCAGGTGGCCTCCAGGTAGAATGCTCTGCTCCAAGATAAAATTTATCCCATAAACAGGCTTCTATCCATTTATCCACCATCTGCTTATGAACAAAGTGTCCCATTTCATGAAATAAAATTGTATAAGGTGGATCTACACCCTTAAATGCTTTAGTTCCCCAGTACTCCGTATCACTATCAAAAATGTCAATATGACCTACTGACTCAAACCCACCTCTTGCATAATGAGGAACAGTTGCCCCGGAAACATTGTATCGTACGGGAAGTTTTTGAAGATTGGAAAGGGTCTTACTCAGGCATCCATTATCAAATCCCATGGCCTGCAAAAACTCTCTTACCCATTGTTTAATCCTGCGCTCGTGTTCTTCAGGTGTTAAAATATCCACCTTTCCTTTTCTAACCTCTATTTTTTCTCCTGCCTTTAAAGGCTTTTTAAGAAGAAGCTCAAGAGGCAAATGGCAGGCATCTGTCCATTTCAGATAAATCTCCTTTGCCTTACGCTCTGTAGAAGAGGGTATTCTTACCAGAATGTAAAACTCTCCCTCAGGACTTGCCTGGCTTGCAAGACAATAAGTCTTTGGATAAACTACAGGTGGATCTGGCTCGTACCTTGGTTTCATATCAGGTCCTACTGTCCAGCCATGAAGAAGTGCCATTCCAAGGGGAAAGGTTAGCTTTTTATCTCCTAAAAAATTACCCTCCTCATCCTCTACACTAATCCTGAAAGCTAATTTCAAAGGAACATCCTTCAGGAAAACGTAATCCCTGTTTTCCTCAGGTTTTCGTGTAAGTATAAAGGTTGAGTATTTTCCTTTTCCGTTTAAAAACCCACTGTCTTTTTCTATAGAAATAAAGGGAAGCTTTTCTGAATCAATTATCTCTAAGGAAACCGATCCTTTTTTTAAAGGTTTTAGGTCCTGATCAACTACCTTTATTTCAATTGGGATTTTTTGCTTTATCCCGTCTCTGAAAGGAAAAGGAATAAATTTCTCACCTATACTGGCTTCAATTCCAACACTGGTAATCTTTTTTTGAAGCACAAAGTTAAATCCACTCAGGCTAAATGGCTTTTCTCCCTTTGTTGGAACTGAGATTTTATATTCTCCATTTTTATTGGTTACCGCACTTACCTTCAGCTCCATTATTTTTACAATAGCTCCAGGGATAGGTTTTCCATTCTCATCTTTAACTATTCCCGTTATACTAATGCTTGATGGCATATAGGTCTCACCAATAATGTTTTGCTTTGATCTAAAGTCAGGGTGGGAGCATACCAGGGTTATCTGCCAGTAGTTTTTCTTCTTTTTAGGTTTTGCCACATCATTTAGTAACTTTTCCGAATAAGCGGCAAAGTTTTTGACAAATTTTGCTAACATTGACTCTACTGAACTAAGAGAGTACTTTATTATTCCTGTGTTTGATTTTTCCCTGTAGTTTATTTCAATAACAATCCTACCACCGTAATTTAAAACAATATCGCGCTCATCAGAGTATTTAAAAATAACATAGCCATATGCTGATTGGCTAACTGAGCTTCTGTCAAATTTTAAAAATCCTTTTCCACCTCCAATATTAAGGAATTTTTCCTTATGAGTATGCCCTGATATTTGCCACGATCTTGGCTTTTTTGGAATATCACTTAACCTGGGGCCATTATCCGCATATAGGTTATAACCAGGTAAATTGACAAAAGTCGGCAAAGAAATAATCAAATCTACTTCAGGATCTGGTACACGATAGGTAAGCTGACCTATTTTATTTAGTCCCAGATCGCAGGCAGCATAATCTACTAAAATAGGGTCCGGGAATAGAAAAACCTCTCCATTACTTTCGGTAATTTTTTTTATCCTTAAAAGGTCATTATCTCCTTTATACTGAGAAACAAATTTTTCCCATGGCCACTCTTTAGTATAGCGGCAGGCAGAATATCCTTTGGATGAGCTGGCGAAACTTTGCTGGACAAATAAAAGCTGGAAAGTAAAAATAACCACCAGAGAAAAAGTAAAAGAAGGAAGAATTGATTTTTTAACCATTTATTTCCTCCCAAAAATTTAGTAAAAGATTCACTATTTACTCAAAACTTTTTCTGAGCCTGTTGTATTTTACCTAAATTTTCCATAAATTGTCAACTAAATTTGACCTTAAAATTAAGGAGGAAAGATCCGGCAGGATATAAGGTAAAAGGC
>JAGGTG010000195.1 GCA_021163905.1 Candidatus Aerophobota bacterium | reverse complement strand
TGGCAGGTTTCTGTCGCCTGTGGTTTGCCTAAGTTCTCGATTTCACATACCTATATAACAACGGCAAAGATCATTTTAATAATAACCTACATTTTAAATTACATCAAATTACAATGGGCTAAAATTGGACAATTCGAGGAAAAAATACTAATATTTTTACATTCCTTATTTATTTATTGAACCTTATACCATGTCTGTAAAAAAAATAGGAGTTTTAGCAACACTGGGGGCAAGTATAGCATGGGCTTTTGAGCCTATTTTTGCTAAACTCTCTTATGTAAATGCAGATTTTCTCAAAACTTCTGCCATCAGGGCAATATTTGTTACACTAATTGCTTTAATTTATGCTCTTATTACCAACAAAGGCAGCTTGAAAGTCAACAAAAAACAACTTTCGATCCTCGTTTACATTGCCTTTGCCGGAACACTATTTGCCGATTTAATGTATCTTTTTGCCCTGACTAAAATTCCTGTAGTTAATGCGGTTTTGATAGGACATATGCAACCTATTTTCATCGTTTTAATTGGATTTTTTTTCCTAAAAGAGGATAAACTAACAAAATTTGATTATGCAGGAATTGCTTTTATGATTAGTGCGGGCATTTTGGTTACCACAAAAACACTGAAAAATCTATCAACACTAAGATTGGGAACCATCTATGACCTTTTTGCCCTTTCTGCAACCATTGCCTGGGCAACAGCAGGTGTTGCAGCAAGAAAATATCTTACGAAGATGAATGCAGGCGTTGTTACATTTTATAGATTCCTTATCGCATCAATTGTATTTTTAACTTATCTTATCTCAACCTCATCAGTGGTTATTTCCAATATTTACCAGATACTAACAGGAATAGTAGTTGGGGCAGGTTATATACTTTACTATGAGGGGCTAAAGCGCATTAAAGCTGCCCAGTCATCTGCACTTGAGCTTGCAGCACCTTTTTTCGCTGCATTGCTGGGGTTTTTTGTCCTGGGAGAGTTAATCACAGTTATGCAGATTTTAGGAATTTTCTTGCTTTTTGTGGGAGTCTTCTTTTTATCGGCAAGGGAAAAAACTTATCCCTGAAAGGATGAGTTTACTCATAAATTAAATAATTTCCTGGCATTTTGAGAAGTGATGTCGGATAGCTCTTTTTCTGGAATTTCTCTTAAGGAAGCTATCTTCTGGATAATATACCTTAAAAATGAAGGCTCATTTCTTTTTCCCCTCACAGGCTGTGGAGCCAGATAAGGGGAGTCAGTTTCCACTACCAGTCTATCAAGAGGAGCTAACCTTGCTATTTTTTGCGAGTTTAAAGCCTTGGGGAAAGTTACAACTCCTGCTAAAGAAATGTATAAACCCATATCAAGGCAAATCTTCATATCTTCCTCTTTTCCTGAAAAACAGTGCATTACTCCACGTTGAATTCCCTCATCCTGAAGAATACTTAAAGTATCCTCCATTGCCTCGCGAGAATGAATTATTACCGGAAGATTCTTTTGCTTTGCCAGAGCTAATTGGTATTTAAAAACTTCTCTCTGGATGGCTCTGGGTGAGTTCTCATAATGATAATCCAGTCCTATTTCTCCCAGAGCAACGATTTTATCCTTTTTTAATGCCTGATGGAGTTTTTCTTTTAGCTTATCCTGAAAGGACGCATCATGAGGATGTATTCCCACAGCTCCATAAATAAAGTCATACTCTTTGAGTAAGTTATAAAATACATCAAGCTCATCAAAATCTGAACAAACACAAATAATACCGGATATCCCTTCTTTTACCGCATTTTCAATAACCTTATCTCTATCCCTGTCAAAACGAGAATCTGCAAGATGGGCGTGTGTATCAAACATTGCATCTCCTTTTAACTTGCAAAAATACTAAAGGGAGAGGGATTCTGTGGACATTATCCTCTCATCTCTTGTAATACGGTAAATATCCTCAAGAAGCTTTATATGCAGCCTTGTCTGTTTAATACCTCTTCGGGCAAACATCCTCTGTTGAGTTCTAACAACTGCAGGAAGGTAATGTTCGGTCATCTGACCAAAGGTGCGGGCGTAGTTGCAAAAGCTTGGAACATTGGTGGTTACAAATCCGTATACATAACTTGCAACCCCAATTATCTTTCCTGTAAAGATACTGGTGTTAATAGCGGTTTTAGAATAATCACCAATTATGGAACCCAAAAATTGCATACCAGTTGGAACCTTTTTCCCCTGATACTCTACAGCTATTTCCCCATAGGTATTTTTAAGATCGGAGGTGGAGGTTCCAGCTCCCATATTTACCCAGCTTCCAACCCAGCTATGTCCTAAAAAACCGTGATGCTGCTTATTGGAATAAGGCTCCATAATAGAACATTCCACTTCTCCACCCACCTTACAGGTATGAGATATATGACACATCTCCTTTACGCTGGTTCTCTCAATAATCCGACATTTTTTACCAATATAAAGAGGGCCTTTTAAATACACAAAAGGACCGATACTCGTATTATCATCTATTATTATCATCCCATCTTCTGTATCCATACATACGGTTGGATGAATCTTAACATTTTCTCCAACAAATACACCGGGAAACTTTTGTCTGTAATTTTTGCTAAGTTCCTCAATATTTTCCCCAAAATACTTTTCGTTATAACGGATAATATCAAAGGGATAGTTTATAAGAGGGAACTTATCCTCTATAAATTCATACTCCTGATCCTGTAGCCAATTAGCCAGGGAATACTCATCAAATTTTCCCGGTTCAAACTTTAAATTAGGGAAAAAAGCAACAGCTATTCTTGAGTCAGTTTGGGCAACAAAGGGACTTTTTTCTTTTGTAAGATCCAGTATCCTTTGAATAACGCTGAATGCAGGGGGGAGAGAGGCATTTATAAAAAGTAAACTTTTCTCAGTCACAGGATGGTTGGGAAAATTATCTTTGTATATGTCTTTTAGGTAGTTTCGGAGAATGTAGGAGATTTTAAAACCTTTTGACCTGATCATACTGTAAAGGTTAGTTCCACCTATACTTATCCCAAAAGCAGCCCTCGCTAAGGTTACAGGTCTTAACTCTCCTGCCAGATAATCCTCAAAAATTACAACCTGCATTATTTTTACTCCACCGTCACACTTTTTGCCAGATTTCTTGGCTTATCTACATCACATCCCCTTAAAACAGCAATGTAATAGGCAAGAAGTTGAAGAGGAACAACAGATAAAATAGGGGTAAGGAAGTGAGGCGCAGGAGGTACACTGAATTTAAAATCACTTAGCTCATCCATTTCACGATTAGCCTCTGTAACTACTGAAATTATCCTTCCCTTACGAGCTTTTATCTCTGCTACGTTGGATTTTACCTTATCAAGAATATAACTTTCTGGAGCAAGAACCACAGTTGGCATATTTTCATCTATGAGTGCTATTGGACCATGCTTAAGTTCCGCAGCTTGAATGCCTTCTGCGTGGACGTAAGAGATCTCTTTTAATTTTAAAGCTCCCTCAAGAGCAACAGGATACTGATAGCCTCTTCCTACATACAGGAAGTTATTGTACTTCCAGGTTAAATTTGCTATCTCTTCAACTCTTCCAGCTCTCTTTAAGATCCTGTTTACCTGAGAGGGAAGAGCTTCAATAGCATTTAAAGCCATAAGTCCATCTCTTCTTGACATCCCCCTGATCCTGCCAATAAGCACCGCTAAAAGCGTAAGGACAAGAAGCTGAGATGTAAAAGCTTTGGTAGAGGCCACTCCTATCTCAGGACCAGCGTGCAGGTAAACTCCCCTACCGCATTCCCTTGCCATAGAACTTCCAACCACATTACATATACCAAGAACCTTTGCTCCTTTTTTCTTTGCCTCTTTAATTGCAGCCAGAGTGTCTGCCGTTTCTCCAGATTGAGAAATTGCAATTACAAGCGTATCCTTTGGAATAACAGGATCTCGATACCTGAATTCAGAGGCGTATTCAACCTCAGCAGGAATAGAGGAGAGTTCCTCAAATAGATATTTTCCGATAATAGCTGCATGCCAGGAAGTTCCACAGGCAACAAGTTTTATACCTCTCACAGCAAGTAATTCAGAATCTGTAAGTTCCAGTCCTCCCAATTTTGCTGTAGCTCTTTTGTAATCAAGACGTCCTCTGAAAGCATTACGCAGGGATTCTGGCTGTTCAAATATTTCCTTTAACATAAAATGGGGAAAACCACCTTTCTCAAGAGAAGCTTTACTAAAAGAAACCGTAAAAATCTTTTTTTCAACCTTTTCCTTTTCCAAACTGGATATCTCAAAAGAGGTAGGTGTAACCCTGACAATTTCATCATCGTCAACATACACCACTTTCCGGGTATGAACAACAAGAGCATTCACGTCCGAGGAAAGAAACATCTCCTTTTCACCTATACCAACCACAAGAGGACTACCTCGACGAGCACCATAGACAACTCCTGGTTCACGAGAACAGATGATTGCAAGGCCAAAGGTTCCAACTAATCTGAGCATAGTCTCTTTCAGGGCTTCTATCATATCTCCCCGGTAGTATTTTTCCAGAAGATGGGCAATTACCTCACTATCAGTATCACTTTTAAAAGTATGACCTTCCTTTTCAAGTACACTTTTAAGCAGGGAGTAATTTTCAATTATTCCATTATGGACAATAGCTATCTCCGATGTGCAATCAAGGTGAGGATGAGCATTAATATGATCGGGGGACCCATGAGTTGCCCAGCGGGTATGGGCAATACCGGTGAAAGAGTCATGGGGAAAACTATCTATAAGATTTTCAGCTTCAGAGATCTTACCAGCTCTTTTTATAGTTAAAAGGTGATTATCCTTGATAAAACTAAAACCCCAGCTATCATAGCCTCTGTATTCAAGAGACTTAAGGCCTTCAAGAAGAATCTTTGCACAACTTCTGCGGCCTGTATATCCAACAATTCCACACATAACAGTCCTCCTTTAGCCTCCATTTTATTTTTTCAACTTTTTCTGTCAAGTTATATTGAGCTGAAATTGGGACAGTTTCTTGTAACTATGTGGGCTCTCTGGGTATCCAACGGAT
>JAGGTG010000254.1 GCA_021163905.1 Candidatus Aerophobota bacterium | reverse complement strand
AAATATTTTGGCGAGGCAATACCAATGAAACTAAAACATAAATTAATCATCCTTAGCACTGTATTGTTATTTTTACTTAAAGTATAGACGTAGCTACGTATTATTTTACAGATAGAGATCTTGCCAATACAGGGGAAATCTTTTATTTCCCTTTACTTACTGTTAGACGAAGCAACCAGATTACAACTTATTTTCCTCCTCAATTTCAATACCACCTTGTGTTAATGCCTCTTTTACTTTATCCTCATATTCTGTAATTTGAATTTCCCCATTGCTTGTATGAATGGCAATTTCTATGGTGCACTGATTAAACTTGTTTTTTAGATAATTTACAATTCTGGCAATTGTAGAAACCTGCCCAACAGGAACCTTAAGTTTTAAACCTATTTTTGAATATCTTTCCCCTATGAATTCTTCAGTTTCTACCCCAGTTTCCTTAACCACTGAAACTTCTTTTACTCCTTTCTGTAGATAAATTTGTTGCTCTTTCTTACCTTCCTCTTTTATGCCCTTTATACACAGCTCAGGCCTGATAATTACTTCCCCATCGGTTAAATTAACAGCTGGGATTTCGTTTATATACTTGCATTTTATTTCCTTGCCGCTAACATATCCCAATCCAAACAACCCGTTTTTAACACCTTCTTTTATGCTCTCTATAAAACCTTCCTTTGAAATCAATCTAATTTCCCCCGGGGTTTTCAGGAACGCTTCATAAAGCTTTTTAATTTCTATGTAATCTTTTCCAGATAAGTATTTATCCTTTATAACCTTAGGAGCAACTCTTTCAAAAATTTCCCCTTTACTTCTCAGATGTTCATAGATCTCTTTATCAAGCAGGGATTCTCCAAAGATTGGCAGTCCCATATCAATTTCCTTATAACCATCTTTTGCAGGAAGGAATAGCTTGCGATAAAGTTTCCTTAACTCTTCATACTCCCTCTGCTCATAATTTTTAAGTTTGTTTTTCACCTCTTTTCTCTGTCCTTCTGTCAGCTTCAGTTTATTATCAGCATCAATGGATTTTAAAGCAAGGAATTTTCTTAAATATAAGTAAAAACTCTCTTTTTGATCCTCGTCCACACATAGAAGTATTAGTGTGTTTCTATAAACCCTGGGATTTTCGCCATATTTCTCGAGGAATTCTTTGTCTGGCTTATTTTTATTAAGAATGATGAGTTTGAGCTCTGCGGTGTCGGAAACATCCTTTGGAAATTTAGGGTAAAGATACACCCTAAACTTAGATGATTTGGAAATGTGTGCTTTTATTACTCTTTTTTCCTCTTCATAAATATCACTGTTAGATATACTCTCTTCCCTTGCTATGATCATTCTGTTCAGGTTTGGCTGATTGGTGAAGAAAAATCCCTCATCTGAGATGTAAAACAATTTCTCTTTAAGATTGCTTATCACAGTGTCAATTACGGTGCTTGAAAATTCAGGATACACTGTGCTCAGCTTAATTTCTCTTATACTACTCCCTTTCTCTCCCCTACCTGAGAAGGACATCATAAAAATTGTCGTGCTCACAACTGTCCCGAGATTATAAGGTTTATAGGAGCTTCCCAGACTCTCGTCAACTTTTCTTGCCCCTGATCCCTTTGAAGTTATATCCTCAGCGATAATACTATCCCACTCCTGCCCAATGTGTTTTATGAGTTCTCTTCTTACTTCATCGTCATTTAAATTGAACTCTCCAAGACGGATAAATGGTATGTTTTTATCCAGAAGGTCGTGAACAACAAGGGATAAAAGCCTTAAAACGCCCCTCGTTCTCTGAAATGTTGGAAAAGAACCCCATCTCTTATAAAGAACATCAATAACCTCTGGCTTAAATGGATAACTCCTTAAGAACCTGTCCCGGTAATTTGCAATTTCCTCATCTGAGAGTAAGCTCTCACTTTTTGTGTATTCAACAAAATCATTTACAACTTCTTTAGCTTCTTTTTCATCTATTTTACTGAAAAGTCTTGCCCTTACAACATTTTCTATCTCTTCATCTTCTACTGGAGTGTATATCCTCTCCATTCTTCCAATTATCTTTTGAAGCCTCTGAAACATTCTTTCCGCATTTTCATCGTAATGTTCCAAAATGCTTGATGGCAAAGTGAGAACTAAAAGTGCATTTCCAACTGTAGAAACAGCAGCCGTGAGTTCTTGAATAAAAGCAAAGGTTTGGGATGCAAGGTTTGAATCCCCAATCTTTATACCTGCTGCTTTTGTAATATATTCCAGGATCTCATCCATCAACATAAGGACTGGTGAGTTTTTCGAAAGAAGCTCTATTATTTTTTCCTTACCCGGAGATATATCCCCTTTTGTAATTTCAATCCTCCCGGCTAACTGCCTCTCAAGCTCTTCCCACGGTTTTACCTCTTTTGGGTTTACTGCTGTTCCATCAAATACCACTACTCTGATATTCCATTCCTTTGCTTTGTGATATAGGGCTATAAGGGTGTGAGTTTTGCCGCCGCCAAAAGGTGTTTGCAGCTGAATAACAGAATCCCCGCTTCTACTTTCAAGTCTTGCCTTTGCAATTTCAATAATATTTTTTAACCCCTTTGTTATGTATGTTTTCCTGAAAAATAAATCAGCGTCCTGATAATCAAGTGGGGCTTTTCCATTTGCCACTTGCCATAAATCGGCAGCAAAAACATCCATTTTAAGGCGACCTTCAAGTATATCTTCATGTGGCTTTGCTATCTGCACAAATGGTTTCATCTTTTACCCCCTCTTTACGCTCCTCTTTGAGCAACAGCTCAATCATATCCTTTATGTAAAGGAAAATCTTTCTTTTTATATTTCAGAAACTCTTTTCATTCAAACAATCTCCCCTGCACACTAATATTTTTAATATCATCCTTTAATCTCTCCTTTCCGCTTAAAAATCCATCAAGGAGTTTTTTCTCCTTGCTATCATTTGGTAAAGTTTCTGATATTGCTTGAGCCACTTTGTAGAAGGATTCTTTTTTGCCATAACCTGTTTCTATGAGGACTTCCTTAATTTCATCTTTTCTTCCCGCCCTCCATAGTAAAAGGACTTTGTGAAGGACATCAATCATATCCTGAGAATCTTTTATCTCGTCCAAAGTTCTATCCTGTGGTCCAAGAACCCTTATAAACTCTTTCTCTTTTCTTATAAAGCCCCTGTTCCATTCTTTCTCCAGGTTTACCCCTGTTGATTGTGCAAGTTTCCTTGCATCATCAAAATGAACCCTTGCTTCTCTGTATGTCCACCTCCAGAGAAGGTAAAATCTTGTCATAGGGGATAGCTCTTCTGCAATTCCGTTGTGTAAGATTTGTTTTACAGCATAATCGGTAACTATTTCACGCACATACTCAAGGAGTTTATCTGCGGTTATTTCGTTGCCTTCATAGTCCATAACATTTTTGTATTTCCCAAATATCTCAATTGCAGAGCCTATGGCTGAGATGAAGTAGTCTGCACCACTCACTCCTTCTTCCCATAAAGTTTCGAGTTTCTTATATATGTGGTTTTTTATCTCTTCTTCAACTTCGTTTAGCCAGCCTGTCTCTTCTCTTTCCATCTTCCGGCAGACAAAGTAGATTGAGGAGGCTAAAGCGGCGGACTCCTTTGCCCTCAGCCTTGCTTTCATCTCAGTATCTATGGGCCATGATGCGGTTGGCACAAGTCCGGAGTCTAAAAGTGAATTTATAAGCGTTTCCCAGCCAGATGTTGATTTGTGAGTGTAAACTATGGTTGCTATGCCATCTGGTTTTAAAACTCTTGCTATCTCCTTGAAAGCTTTCTTGAGCATATCCTCAAAGTATTTTTTGCCTGCTTCAAATCCACCTTCCTGATGGGAGTAGGCAACGATTTCCTTTGCTTTTGGAGTTAAGGGGGTCATGAAAAGCTCGGGATACAAATCTCCTATGCTTCTTTTAAGCCATACGTAAAAGAAATCCGAAAGATAGGAATAGGGCACATTATCATAATACGGTGGATCCGTGAAAACAGCATCAAAGTAATTGTCTGGATAGGGGAGTTCTGTGGCGGATGCTTGGGTAACTTGGGGTATATATAATTTTTTCATAATCTGAACCCCGCTTTTCTCAAGCTTTTCAATACGAAATTTTTAACTTTTTCAGCAAGTTCTATGGCATATTTTGCCTCTTCCACCGAGGGAAAATAAAAATCTTCAGCATATCTTACTTCTACTGCATAACTTGTCAGTGAAACGATATCAACTTGGTTGAGTTTAGTAAATTCTATGTTAACTTCAGAGCATAGGCTTATGAGTTCCGCTATATCATGAGTTTTTCTCACCTCTTTGCCGTTAAAAATCAGGTAAGCTTTAAGGTACTTTTCGGCACATTGTTGGGCATGGAAGCAGATGGCATCAGTTGCTGGATTTTCCATAGTAATTTCGTCTTTGGCAATTTTCAGATCATTTTCTGCTTTTAATATCCACTTTTTTGCCGCTTCGATACTCATATCTCAACACCTTCCTTCAAGACATAATAAGTAAGGTAGCCGACATCATTTTTCCGTTTTTCAAAGGTAGTGGAAGACTGAATAATTATATCGTTTGGTATTTTCAATCGGGCAAGTTCCATTCGAATTCTTGCAGTGATTTCTCTCTTTTTCCCACGATCTAATTCCCCCTCCACAATTACAAAGCAGTCCCAATCGCTATCCTCTTTGTAATTACCCCTTGCTCTTGAGCCGAAGAGGATTATCTTTAAGGATTTAACATCGTGCTGTTTCAAAACCTTCTCTATCGTCTCTTTTATTATTTTTCTGACTTCTTTATCTTTCCAGTTCATTTTCATCCTCCTCCATTTGAACAGGTGGAATCTGGGAGAGGTGGGAGAGGTTTCCCAAGGTTTCATTCATTATTGCACTCCAACCACTTGGGTGTTCTAACGGATTCATCTCAATATAATCCCAAAGCATCGGTAAAGCTTGTCTTCCGTATGTAAATCCAATAGCTTCAGTTTGAGGTATCAAACGACATAAAGAAGAATCCTTATCCGCCAATCTATTAACTCCCAACCCTAAATACCCCACCAC
>JAGGTG010000220.1 GCA_021163905.1 Candidatus Aerophobota bacterium | reverse complement strand
GATTAAATCAACAGATTTTCTACAGTTTCTTGTAACAACTCCTTTTTTCACTTCATACCTATCAAGTATATCAAAAAGCTCCTCAATACCCTCTTTTAATTTACATATAGAAGCTGCCTCGGTTTCATATCTTTCCAATATAGTATAGGCTCTTTTTCTTTGAGATGGATCCTTTATCTTTAAAATCCTCTCAAGCAAAGGAAACTGCTCTTTCCCAAAGATATCTATGCTGATTTTTTTAAAATTAAGTTTATTTTCCACAATAACTCCATCCAGGTCAAAAATAACCCCTTTCACCCAAGTCATTTTTTAATATCACTCCTGCATTAATTCCTCTATCTTTGCTCTTATCTTTTTATGATGAGAACCCTCCCAGTAAATTCTTCCACAGGCAGGACAACGGTAAAAGGAAGAGCTATTCTGGTAAGCATAAGAGGGAACCTCATCCTTAATTTCAAGGATATTTTCTATTTTTTTAATAGGTTCGTTACAATGCACACATCTTGAAAATAAACCTTTCCATGGATCTAACTTAAATTTTTTTATAACTATTTTAATCTGCTCATAAGGGTCTGAGGGAACTATATATAAAAAATTCACCTTATTTTTATTTTCTCTAACCAATTCACTATCTTTGGTAAGAACTATCCTCCCGTCTTTTTGAGATTCCCTAATAAGCTCCTCATCAGATATTGAGGGATAGTAAAGAGTATCAAACCCCATTAACCTCAGCCATCGGGCCAGTTTCCCCAGCATGGAGTCGGCAAAAAACTTAACCTCCATTTAGGAAATAATCCTTTTTATTTTAAGATAATCAGGCTGCTGCATTTTTTCCAGCTCTCTTTTCACAAAATTCAAACCTACCACACAAATATCAAAATTATCAGATAATCTCTTAAAAAGAGGGGCTTCTTTTTTATATTCACCATACTCAAATTGAGAAACGATACGGTAAGACTCTTTTCCGGTACGGATATAATCATTAAAGGAATTAAAATACATACTGCCTACTCTTTTTCTTAAACTCTCGGGAAACATCCCGGTGAAAAAGAGAGTGTAATCTCCAATGTGTTTTCTCACTTCTCTTTCTTTTTCCACAGTACGAGCTCGAGAAACAAGATCAGACTCAGCTAACATCTCACCCACCTTTTTCAACTTTTTACCCCGGGAATCTCTTATTTTATAAAGATTATCTACATAAGTAAAATCTATGAGCAGCTGAGAGACGTAGAGAACAATGTAAGGGTCACACAATCCAACATACTCATAGAAGCTGCGCTCTGTCAGAGCAGTAAATAGTATGCTTAAAGGATGTGTTTTTGGAATAGTTTTTGTCATACGAAACACCTTTCAAAGATAATTTTTTATTAACTTCTCTACCGTTGAGTAAGAAAAGCCTCGAGAATAGAGAAATCTTAATATCCTTGAGAGTTGCTTTAATTTCTCCTTTTTGTCTAAGTTTACCTTAAGAGGCAAATATCCCTTTCTCTCTAAAATCTCCAGTGCCATTTTTTCCTCATCAATCCGAGAAAAGATAGTATTAAGGGTGTTAGTTATAATCTCCTCTTCCACTCCCTTTTTTCTTAGCTCCTGTTCCACTCTTTTTCTTGAAAAACCTTTTTTAATACTATAATTAGCCCACTCTTTGGCAAATTTTTGATCGTCAAGTAAATTCTTCTCTTCCAAATAATAAATTACTTCCTCAATCACCTCCTTATCGTAATTTTTTTCTTTTAATTTTTTTACAATCTCATTTTTGCTCCTATCCCTATAACCTAAAAGGTAAAGGGCATACTCTTTACCTTTCTCCAGATTTTTTTTACAATCCTCATCCATTTTCCTATGAAAACCTGCTTAAAGACTCCTTTACCAATCGGGCATCTCTTGCTCTACTGAGAGCATCTTCTTTGCTAATTAACCTTTTTTTAACAAGATTTATAAGAGACTGATCCATTGTTTGCATACCTACCTGAGAGCCCGTTTGCATGGTATTATAGAGCTGATGGGTCTTACCAGAACGGATAAGATTGCTAACAGCCGGAGTACTGATTAACAGTTCCACAGCTGGAATTCTGCCGGCATTGTCCATTCTGGGAATTAAAATCTGAGCGATAATAGCTATCAGAGTTGTAGAAAGCTGCAGTCTTATTTGAGGTTGCTGATAGGGAGGAAAAACATCAACTATTCTATCTATTGCACCTGGAGCGTTGGGAGTATGGAGAGTAGCCATAACTAAATGCCCTGTTTCTGCTGCAGTTATGGCGGTAGAAATTGTCTCAAGGTCCCTCATCTCACCGATCATTATCACATCAGGATCCTGCCTCAAACAGTACTTAAGTGAATTGGCAAAAGAAACAGTATCTCCACCTACCTCTCTTTGTTCGACTATACTCTTTTTATGAGAATGAAGATACTCTATAGGATCCTCTATTATTACAATATGCACAGGTTTAGTTTGATTAATAATATTGATCATTGAAGCAAGAGTAGTTGATTTACCACTTCCTGTTGGTCCGGTTACCAGTATTAGCCCTTTGTCCTTCAAGCACAACTGTCCAATAATTGGAGGAAGGTTAAGCTCCTCCAGAGAAGGAATGCGGTAAGGGATAAGCCTAATGGCTGCAGCTATTGAGCCCCTTTGATAGTGAACATTTATCCTGAACCTCCCCACTCCAGAAATTCCATAGGAAAAGTCCAGATCTTTCTCCCTTTCAAAGATAACCCTTTGCTTTTCTTCCATTAAAGGGTAAACAAGAGACTTAATTTTCTCTGAGCTAAGCACATCCCTATCAAGAAATCTTAACTCTCCATTTATCCGAAAAGCAGGAGGAACACCAGAAACAAGGTGCAGATCAGATGCTTCTTTCTCTTTCATCTTTCTTAGCAGGGAATCCATATCTATCATCTTTTCTTCTCCAGAAATTTTTAAACAGTCCTTTTTCTGTCATATAATTTTGAATTAAAAAAAATACACCAATCCCCATTATTATATCCCCTACACTTAAAACACGGGGACGAGGATAAGGTGGAGGAAGGGGGATAATATCGGCTAAAAATTTTAATCTGGTCTTAGGATTCATTAAAGTATGGATTATATAAGTTTTACTTTGAAGCAAGGGGAGCAAATACGCCATTCCTGCTTTCTTTAAAGCTTCCAGAGAAACAGGCATATGGCCACCATTAGCAACAATAACCATAAAATTAGTAATAATACCTAATCCAAATACCAACATTTCTTTTATATGTCTATTATACCATATACTCACCAACAATAAAATATACGAAAATACATATAAGTAAACCCCCCATTTCTGCACCCAGATAGATCCACTTTCTCCTGCTCTGACAAGTATATACTGAATACCAAAGGAAATAACTATTAACTCAGCCCTTTTAAGATCAATCTCGGCTAATCTTTTAAACCTTCCCCCTCTTAAAAAAGCAATGATAACGGAAACTATTAGAATATCAAGTAACATTTCTACCAATCACTCTTAAAAAAGCTTCTACCACCTTTTTATCAAATTGTTTTCCCGCATTCCTTTTAAGCTCAGCTATAGCTTCTTCCTTTGACATAGCCTCGCGGTAAGGCCTGCGGGACACCATAGCATCATAAGCATCAACAACGGCAATAATTCTACTTCCAATGGGAATCTCTTCCCCTTTAAGCCCATTAGGATAACCGGTCCCATTGTATCTTTCATGATGATGATAGACAAGTTTAGAAGTTTCGGAAAATGAATTTATCTGAGTTAATATTTCAGCTCCAATAACCGAGTGTTTTTTAATCTCTTCCCACTCTTCCCTGGTTAAGGGACCATTTTTCGACAAAATCCTATCACTTACACCAATCTTACCGATATCGTGCAGAATGGTAGCATACCTTATTCTCTCTGATTCATAAATGGAAAGACCCAGTTCCCTTGCTGTAGCAACAGCATATTCTGCCATTCTTCTTGAGTGTTTCTCTGTATAAGGGTCTCTTGCCTCCACTGCTGTTGCCAGAGCTTGAATAATACTAATATGCTCCCTTTCCATCTCTATATGGAGTCTATAAGCCCAGTATGCGATAAATAAAGGTAGCATTACAAAGATTACAGCCCACCAGCTAATCTGCCTGTAAATAACAGCCATTAAAAATCCAAGAGGAGTTTGGGCAAGGTAATTGGGAGTGACCCAGCGAAAATTATTTGACCACATATCGATTATAGAGGTACCTTTCTGTAAGGCAAGAATTGTTGAAACGGTAAATGAATTAATTGCAAAAAAAACCAAAGCGGCAAGTCCTATTGGAATAATATGAGCAGAGGAGACGTTTTTTATAATAATTCCTCCTGTATATGTATAAACCAACCAGGCACCTGATGTGGAGATAACAGACTCTCCCAAATCAAATAACATCCTCCTTACATCGGTTTTTTTTCCTTTTTTTAACTCAGTTAAACTTCCACAGGCAGCAACCCACACTCCTACTATAGGTCCCTGAGTTAAAAGAGTAGCATAAATGACAGGGAAACCTAAGGTAACAGATCCTCCATATGGAAGGGAAACAGAGAAGGACTCGGCGATGAGAATTAAAACCATCCAGAAAATAAAGCCCTTCTCCATCTCCCAGTTTAAAGTTCCCCTCCAACTCCAAAAGATCAAAAGTGCAATTCCAATTCCTGTTACAAGAGCTATATAAAAAGAAACCCTTCTTGTCCTACTTCTCAAACTATTCTCCTGCGAGTACTGCTCCGGGATTTTTTCCTCTTCCAATTATTTTTAGCCTCCCCATCTGATATGAGCTCCTCCTGCCAGTAAAAGGGTGGTAAGAACAAACAAAATCTTGATAAGCTTGGCTTTCATTTTTTTCACCTCCTTTTATTTTTCGGTTTTTTCTTAAAACAGCTTTAGCCTCCCCATCTGATATGAGCTCCTCCTGCCAGTAAAAGGGTGGTAAGGACAAACAAAATCTTGATAAGCTTGGCTTTCATTTTTTTCACCTCCTTTTATTTTTCGGTTTTTTCTTAAAACAGCTTTAGCCTCCCCATCTGATATGAGCTCCTCCTGCCAGTAAAAGGGTGGTAAGGACAAACAAAATCTTGATAAGCTTGGCTTTCATTTTTTTCACCTCCTTTTATTTTT
>JAGGTG010000153.1 GCA_021163905.1 Candidatus Aerophobota bacterium | reverse complement strand
CTCGCCAAAAAGAGGCTTCCTTAGGGATACCCAGGAGCCCTTTAAACCAAATACACCAAACACACCCAAAAGACGAGATAGACTCAACAGACCCAACGGACTCAATGACGCAATGACTCAATGACGCAATGACCCAACAGACGTCTTAACACCGCTTGCCCAGGGTAGCTTTGAATTTTTCCCGAAACTTCAGTTTCTGGACTATTGACAATTTATGGGAATAGGGTTAGTATTAAGAAGTCCGGGGGAGATGAACCTTACCTTTAGATAAGGTGGGCGTCTCAAGGTAAGGGGATCCAGTGACGCAACCGACCGGATCTCTTTTAAAAAAAGAAGAGAGCGGTCGGTGTGAAAATGAAAGAGGTAGAGGTAATAAGAGTCGCTATAGACCTTGATCTTAAGATGCCCGTGGTTCTTTTAAGGGATAAAAAAGAAGGTAAGAAGCTTCCTATCTGGATGGAATTATCTGAGGCGCGGGCAGTTGCCCTGGCTATGGAGAGAACACCTTCTTTTTTCCCTTTAACCTGTGATCTTGCCAGAAAAATCATTGAAAAATTTAAGGCTCGGGTAGATAAAGTAGTAATAGATGAGCTTAAGAACAATGTTTACTATGCTAAAATTTTTATAAAAACAGATAAAAAAATCCTTAAAATAACCGCCTTCCCCAGTCAGGCTATAGTTCTTGCCCTTAAGTTTAAAGCTCCCATTTATATAGATGAGGTTAAAATAGCTGCAAGAGAGGAGCCTATCAGGGATGAGGAAATTGAGGAGTTTAAAGAGAAATTAAAAGAAATAAAGCCAGAAGATTTTGCGCTTTAAAATCTGGAATTTAGAAAAATAGGGACAAAGTCCAGTTTACACCAGATCTTTGTCCCTGAGGGGGGATAAATGGGGTAATTTCAAAATTTATATATTTTGAAGCTCATCTGCCAGGGCTGCAACCTCTTCAGTTGCCATAGCAAGCTCATTTATACCTTTTGCCTGTTGCTGAGTAGTGGATGCAGTTTCCTGAGCAGATGTTGCGAGAGTCTCAATTTCAGATACCATTTCATCTACACTTTTTTCCGCCTCTTTTGCTTCTTTTATCTGATTTTCTGCTATTTTACCAAGATCAGTGGCAATTTGTTTTACATCAGCCATACTTTTGTCTATATTACCAAAGGCTTCTCTTATCTTTGCTCCGTTCCTTGACTCCTGCATTACATTGTTGTTATTCTCTTCAATAACCTGAGCTACCTGGTGGATTTTTTCCTGAAAATCGCGAATAACGTCCTTTATCTTCTCAGCAGAGCGGGATGATTCATTGGCAAGTTCGCGAATATCTCCTGCTACAACTGCAAATCCTTTTCCATATTCCCCTGCTCTTGCCGCCTCAATTGCACCGTTTAAGGCTAAAAGATTTGTCTGAACATTTAAATTAGTAATAACATCAACTATCTTATCGATTCTTTTACTTTCATCTTCTAATCCTTCTATATCTTTTAGTGCCTCTTTTATTATCTCAACTGTTTTATCTATACCTTGAGTTATTTCGAGAACATCCTGGATCGCATTTTTTTCAAGCTGTGCCAGTTTATCAACAGATCTTTGAAGCTCACCCACATTTTTACTGACATTATTTGCTGTCCCTCCGATATTTTCTGCCCCACGCTTTATCTGCTGGGCAGCTGAGGATTGTTCTTCTGTTGCACTTGCAAATTCCTCAATTGTTGATGAGGCCTGTTGAGAAGCAGAATTTGTCTCCTGAAGGGTAGAAGATAGCTCCTCTGCCGAAGCGGCAAGCTCCTGGGCAGTTTTTTCACTACCTGCACCACTTTTTACATCCTCAGCCATTACTGTCAGTTCCTCACTTGTAGAGGATATCTCATCAATTGCCTTTGCTATCTGACGCATAGTTGATGCTATTTCTTCTGCATTTGATGCTTGCTGTTCCACAGCTGATGCTATTTGGTTACACCCTGATACTACCTCCACTGCTGCTGCCCCTCCCTCTTCCTGAAATTTTCTTATGTTTTCCATATTCTCTGCAATATTTTCAGCATGCTCTACTGTGGGTTTAACTGCATCACGAGCCTTTTCACTTTTCTGAGCAAGCTGTTTACCCTGATCTGCTGCCTCCTGAACTTCTTTTACTATGACCTCCACACCTTCCTGGACTTTCTGAACAAGTCCCTGAATCTCTTTGGCTGAGTTTTCGGCTTGCTCGGCTAAATTTCTAACCTCATCAGCTACAACGGCAAAGCCAAGACCATGTTCCCCTGCTCTTGCCGCCTCAATTGCTGCATTTAAGGCTAAAAGATTTGTTTGATCGGCTATTCCTAAAACTGTCTGAACAACATTTCTTATCTCCTCAGCCTGTTTCTGGAGAGCGCTAACATCCTTAGCCGACTGTGTATTTTGATCTGCAACTTTTTTTATTCCTTCAATAAATAGGTCATTTTCTCTTGCGGTATCCGCAATCATCTTCTGAATTTTTGCGATTTTTTCGGCTGTCTGAGCTACAACTACGGCGCCATCTTTTGCGGCTTTCTCAACACCCTGAACAATTTTTAAAACTCCTGCTGCTCTTTGACCTATTTCCTGAGTGGTTTGGGCGGTATCTTCAATTACTTTTAGTGTTTCCTGTCCGGTTTTTGCTGCTTCTTCAGTTCCTGATGCCAGCTGAGCAATTGCTGCTGCAAGTCTTTCTGCAATTTGCTGCCTTTTTGCTGAAGTTCTTTTTAGTCTTGTTTCCTCTGCTGATCTTATTGCTGTTAGCTTTCCCGCATGATCAGTGGATGTGCCTTTTCCGATTGACTTCCCCCTCTCCCCAGGAAGAGGAGCGAGTCTTTTTGGCACCTCGTTTTTGAGTTTCATATCTCCCATTTGCTCCTCCTTTTTATTTATCTTCATTAGTATGTGGTTATAACCTCTATCAGTTAAGAAAAAATTTCATACAGTTGATAATAGATAGTAAAGGATAAACTGCTGCAATTTGAAAAAGATAAGGAGGTGATTAAATGGTTCTATCAAATTTCGAAGTCCCAATTGGAAAAAAGAAGGACTACACTTACCTTGCTCTTCTTAACTATTTTAAAATGCGCTACAGATTCCCTCTGGCTATTACCGAACAGCTTGTACAGGATGTAATCAGAATAATTAAAATTTTAAGCTCTGATTATGTGAGAGAAGGTCAAATACTTCGTTTTGTAGTGAGTAACAGCGAGCCTCCAGGGAAAGCCCTGAAAGATTGCAGGTTTGTCCTTGTTAAACTGACCATTTATGCTCCAGGGGATAAAGAGTACAAAAAATCCAGAGGTCTTAAGGAACTTAAACTAAGGGTGATACAGCGTATTACAGGAGAGGCATTTGATCAAGGAGGCTCTTTGAGTCAGGAAGATATAGCTGATATTTTATTTCTCGATAGAAGAACCGTTGTTGACTATATCAGGGAGCTTGAATCTCGGGGCATAGAGATTTTTACCAGGGCAAAGCTTAACAGGATAAAAAATCATCCTCTTCCCAAAACCAAGGTGATAAAGATGTTTTTGAAAGGAGCACATGAGGAGGAGATTGCCAGTAAAACTTATCATGATACAGCTTTTATAAAAAAGTGGGTTGAGGAATTTCTGCAAACAAGTCTTTTTTACCACAGGGGAATTTCACCTCGGTTTATACCTAAAATTACAGGTATTGATCCGGAATCTATCAGAGAGTATCTTCAGATTTACGATTCACTTGTGAAAGGGGAAAAGGAGCTTTTGCAGAGCCTTAGAAATTTCTTTTCCCTTTACGAGAGGGCAAGCTTATCAGGAGTATTCAAAGAGCATATATTTTAATAGCAGATCTTTTTAAGTTGTGTGTGGTTAATACCACATACATTATCGGCAAAAAAGGGGAATAACTTTAACAGGTGGGTTAGCTTGGAAGTATTGAATTAGCTGTATCTGAGGTGAGAAGGGGGGATATTCAATAGCTTTCTGTATTTTGAGACAGTACGCCTCGAAATATAAATCCCGTAGTATTTCATGAGTCTTTCCTGAATTGACTCATCTGTTAAGGGGGCAAGGAGAACTTTTTTCTTAATTTCCTCTTTTTCCTGGATAATTACTTTTCTTATAAGATTTTTTATCCAGCGTCTGGAAAAGAAAAATTTAATTGGTCTTTCCTCTCCCTGGGGGGTGAGTATACTTTTTCCCGCTATAGCTCTGCTCACCGTACTTGGATTAAGATTTAACCAGCTTGCAAGTTGAGTCTGGGTGAAGGGGACAATATCCAGAATATTCCCGGATTGAAAGAATTTTCTCTGGACATCTTTAAGGCAGCATAAAATCTGGTAGATGGTCGTTGTTCTATGGTTTATTAAATCAATCTTCTTGAAAAGTTTTACTATTTCATCTATATCGGCTTTTTTTATTTTACCCACCTCAACTAATTTCTTAAAACGATCGTGGTTGATCTGGTATTTTCCTCTGATTAGGTAACTGTCCTTGTTTGCAGGACGTATAAAAAGATCTCCATTTTCTTTCTCAATTCTGGCTATTAAGAAAAATCTTGAATACTGAGGGGAAGTAGAGGAGGGGAAAGAAGAGCTGTTAATTATCTGTCTTAGTTGAAATCTGTCAATAAATTCGCGGAAAATTTTTTCCTCATGGGAGGAAAGGTTACATTTTTTTATGATAGATTTAATGTTATTTTCTCCCTCAAGGATTTTTCTGAAGGTATCCTCTCCTACAATTTTGCCTATTTTTTTAAGAAGCGGTAGCACTTCAAAATTGCCATCCAGTAGCTCCTGGAGATCGGTTTCTGCTTCTCCAGCTATGGATTCTTCTTTAAACTCAAGTGGCTCTTTATCTTTAACCTCGTAAAATTTTCTATAACTTATAATTCTGTATTTATTTTTTAATGTTAAGAAAAGAGGATCCCTCTCCACCTGTTTTATATACTGCTCAAACTCTGGTTCTGGAATGCTCAAAAGTTCGGCTACTTTAATCCTTCCTACTAACTGCATTTTTTGAGTTAAGCTCGGTTCCATCTGGAGTTTTTGAAGCATTTTTTCCCTCCCTGAAATATTAGGTGAAATACTTTATATTGTCAAGCTAATTGAGGGGGCAATGCTTCGCATTTCCCTCTCAACGCTTGCGCTGCTCCCCCTTAAATAAGGAAAAGTCTAATACTTTCCTGT
>JAGGTG010000021.1 GCA_021163905.1 Candidatus Aerophobota bacterium | reverse complement strand
CCTTTATCTTATCGATCTTGGAGGGCTGGAGGAAGCACTCTATTTTCTTTAACATAGGATCCTCTCCTTAAAGTATTTATCTTCCTATTTTGCTCAATTTGGAAATATTATTGGTGAATGGTTTTATTAACTTTTCCATAAAGTTTTTGATACAGGGAAAGATACTCCTGGTAAACTTTCTGGTAAATACCAGCATTTGAAGGGTCAGGATAAAAGCTTTTTTTAATCTTTACAACTTTTCTAACTGCCTCGTTAATATCGGAAAATACCCTTGCTCCAATTCCAGCCAGAATTGCTGCTCCCAGAGATGCTGCTTCACTGCACTCGGGAACCTCTACTGGAACACCTAAAACATCTGTTTTTATCTTAAGCCAGGTATCACTTTTTGCAGCTCCTCCTAAGGATCTTACCTTTTTAACAGGTATGGAAAGCTCCTTCAAAAGTTCGATATTTTCCCTTAGCATAAAAGCTACAGATTCAACAAGGGCTCTGATAAAATGTGCACGTTTGTGCTTAAAAGATATTCCCACAAATGCACCCCTTGCCCTGGGGTTAAAGTCCGGACAGGTAGTTCCCGTAAAATGTGGAAGGGCAAGAAGTCCTTCTGCTCCAGGGGGAATCTGAGAGGCAAGCTGCAAAAGATGTCCATAATCCTCTTTTTTATCAGGATTCAGGGGGAAAGTATCCCTGAACCACTTAAGGACAATACCTGATGTTTCTGAATAGGGCATGAGGACAAACTTATCAGGGATACAGTGGGAAGCTACAGGAATCATCCTTTTGGGATCATACACAGGTTTATCTACTGTTGCTACCACGGCAAGCGCAGTTCCTGTACTTTCTGTAATTATGCCAGATTCAACATTTCCTGCACCTAATGCTGCTGCCATCTGATCCATAGAACCTGCTATGACCCTGGTACTGGTGGACAGATCTAACTCGGACTTTATCCTGGAAGTTATATTTCCTACAACTTCATAAGAGGGAAAAATTGCAGGAAGCTGATTTCTTTCAATCCCTACGAAATCAAGCATCTCATCCCACCAATCCTTTTCATTTAATTTAAGATAACAGGTGGAGGATGATTCGGTGGGATCGGTAGAGAAAATTCCCGTTAGCCTCCAGATAAGATAATCTTTAACTATAAGAAACTTAAAGGTACGCTTAAAAACATCTGGCTCGTTTCTTTTAAGCCAGAGTATCTTTGCTGCTGGCCAGATAGGGGATAATTCTGGAATACCGGTTGTTTTGTAGAGAAGATCTGAAGGAAAATTTTTTGCTATTTCTAAAGCTTCTTTCTCTGCACGTGTATCCAGCCAGACGATGGCATTTCTTAATGGCCTTCCCCTACTATCCACACAGATAAGTGTTTCTGCCTGACTGGATAAAGATAAGGCAAGAATTGACTGTGGACTAATCTCTGAGTGCTTTAATACTTCTTTTATTCCCCTGCTCAGCGCTATCCAGTAGGTATCTACCGGAAGTTCAACCACATTGGGAGAGGGGGTAAGAAGGTTATACTCTTGAGTGGAGAGAGCTTTAAGTTTTCCTTCTGTTGTAAAAAGCCCCACTTTGACCGAGGTTGTTCCAACATCTATACTAAGGAGGTAATTCTCTGGCATAAAATGCCTCTAATTTAAAGTTCATTTAGATTTACCCACCGCTTTTCCCCTGCTGAAATTTGTGCTGCCTCCATCACTTCCTGCACCTTGTAACCATCATAAAAACCAGGATCACCTTTTTTGCCTTCAACTACTTTCTTAACAAAATCATACTGACTTGCAATATGGTACCTCATCCAGCCAATTGAAAATTTAGGACCGGGAAGTGATGCAGGTTTTGGATAGCGCTGGACGGTTTCTATTTTTTTAAACCCCCTAAAACCACCTATAGGCTCTCCCGGATCCCTTGTATCGTAAATCCAGAGCCAGTTAGGATCCATGAGATTAAAGTAAATTGCACCTTTTTGCCCATGAATCTCAATTCTAAGCTCATCATTGGCCCCTGTTGCAAGACGGGAAACCTCAACTGTACCAATTCCACCATTCTCAAGCTCAACTTGCAAAATGCTGATATCATCAACTTCAACTTTTTTCTTTTTCTCAAGGTCATCTGGAAGGGGACGCTCCTTTATAAAGGTGCGAGAGGTTGCAAAAACAGATTTATACTCACCCAGAAGGTGGCGCACCAAATCAAGAATATGAGAGCCAAGATCAAAAAGAGCTCCACCTCCTGATTTTTCCCTATCCAGTCTCCAGCTAACAGGACGAGAAGGATCAATGTAGCCTGAGTGAAGGTAACATCCACGAAAACTAAATACATCTCCTAAGAAACCTTCCTTAATAAGCTGTTTTGCCCTCATTATGGCAGGAATAAATCTGTACTCAAAGGTCATCTGGTGGATGGAGCTTGATTTTTCAGTAGCTTTTAAAATATCCCTCGCCTCTTTCAAATTCAAGGCTAAAGGTTTATCGCAGTAGATATGCTTTCCCGCTTTAAGGGCATCGATCAAAATATTTTTGTGCAGATAGTTAGGTGTGCAACAGTTAATTATGTCAATATCTTCCCTTTCCAGAAGATCTTTATAGGAAGTGGTGGCAAATTTAAAGCCAGCTATTTTTCTTGCAGCATCTGCTGTCTTTTCATGGGCAGTACATACCCCAACTAAATTTATCTTAGCAGGAGGTGGTTGATAAAAAAGAGGCAGGTTTATATATGCATAGGTGTGGACCTTACCTATAAATCCCCATCCAACAATTCCTACACCAAGCTCTTTTTGCATTTTACCCTCCTTTTCAGTATCCAAATTCATCTTCTACCTCGGCAATTGATTCCTCAATTATATCTATAGCTTTCTCTGCAACTTCCTCAGGCATAATTAAGGGAGGGGACATCCTTAAGATATGTCCTGCAGGTATCCAGGCAACACCTTTTTTAAAAGCCTTTTGATAAACAAGCTTCCCTGCCTCATCAAAAGGCTCCTTCGTGAGTTTATCCTTAACAAGTTCCACTCCAAAAAGACACCCTTTACCTCTTACATCTCCCACAATGGGATGGGTTTCTTTCATCTTATTTAATCTTTTCATAACTACTTTTTCAATTCTCTGGGCGTTTTCTAAAAGATTCTCCTCCTCTATCACCTCAATGGTGGCATAAGCTGCGGCGCAGGCTACAGGATTTCCTCCATAGCTGGATGAGGCAGAGATCTTCTCCAAAACATCCTTATACTCCTCCTTCACTACTACAGCGGTTATGGGATAACCATTGCCGAGACCCTTACCTACAGTCATTACATCAGGTACAACATTCCAGTGTTCACAGGCAAACCACTTCCCCGTTCTACCCATTCCGGTGAGTATCTCATCAAGCATTAAAAGTATTCCTTTTTCACTGCAGTATTCTCTTAAAAGAGGTAAAAATTCGGGAGGAGGAAACACCGAACCTGCCCAACCCTGTATTGGTTCCATAACAATGGCCGCAACTTTTCCTGTACTTTCCTCCTCAATTTGCTTTTTTAAAAATTCCATACAGTAAATTCCACAATCCGGATAATTCAGTTTAAAAGGACAACGATAACAGTTGGGGCGGGGAATAAGAAAAAAACCAGGTGCCCTTATTCCCTTGTCAGGACTCATCACGGCAAGACTAACTGAACCCAAACTTTTCCCGTGAAAATCACGCCAGAAACTAAAAAACTCAAATTTTCCCGTGGCTGCCCGACAAGCTCTAAGTCCCGCCTCAACAGCCGAGGTTCCATCAGAGTAAAGCTGGATTCCGTTAAGGCCAGGAGGGGTTATACTTGCCAGCTTTTCCATAAATTTGTATTTTATGGGAGTGGTAAAATCATGACAATTAACAAGTTTTGCCACCTGACGCTGAATAGCCTCTGTTATTTTGGGATGGCAATGACCACAGCCGGTAACATATATTCCTGAAGAAAAATCTATGTAGGTATTACCATCCACATCAAATAAAAGATACCCCTTCCCTTTCTCAAAAACTACCGGGAAAAGTCTTACCTGAGTGGAGTAGCCCTTCATATACCTTTTTGCCTTATTATGTAGATCCCTGGATTTAGGACCTGGAGGCTCAACTATAATTTTTGGAAACTCTTGTACCTTTACTGGATTTTTTCTATTCATCTTTACTCCTTTTCTTACTATCCTAATTATATTATTGATTTATTGGAAAAAATTAAACAACTACTACTTTTATTCCTTTTTTCTCAATTTCTCCCTTAAAGGAGGAAGATACACCTTTGTCGGTAATGAGTATATTTATTTTTTCCAGAGGCATCACAAAGGCAAAATTTTGTTCACCAAATTTGGAATGATCACAAAGAGCAATTACCTGGTTGGCCGCTTTTACTATTTCCTTTTTTGTTTGAGCCTCCTCAAGGGTAGGAGTTGTTATCCCTGAAGAGGGGTCAAGAGCACTTATACCAATGAAGGCCTTATCAAATCTCATTTGTGAAAGAGAAAGCTCTGCTAAAGGACCAATTAAAGAATTAGTTCGCTTTCTTAAGGTTCCTCCAATAACAACTAAACTAATCCCTTCTATTCCTCTTAATTCCTGAGCAATTTCCAGAGAATTAGTTATCACACTGAGCTCTCTTTTATCTCTGAGAAATTTTGCCATTTGAAGTACAGTGGTGCTTGCCTCAAGAAATATTACCTCACCTTCTTCTACCATTTTACTGGCTTCTTTTCCAATTCTTATCTTTTCCTCCAGAAACTTTTGCTTCTCCTCAAAGTAATCAGGCTCAAGGGCAACTTTTCCCCTGATAATGGCTCCTCCATGAGCCCTTGTTATAAGCCCCTGACGCTCCAGAAACTCTAAGTCTCTTCTAATAGTAGCACCACTTACCTTAAAGACCTCTTTTAACTCATCAACAGTTACCCTTCCCTTATGACGAATAATATCCAGAATTTGATTTTTTCTTTCTAATGGGAATGCTTTTTCCATACGAATCACTTTATTTTCATTAATGAGCAAATTTTACCATATGTGAAAATTTTTGTCAAGTTACATCTTTTCTGGAATTGGGACAGTTTCTGGGGGCTATGTGGGCTCTCTGGGTATCCCACGGAAGACGGCCTCGCCATAGTTTGGTATCACCTCTAACTTCTCTGCAGCTCGGCCTCCGCTTTTTGGCTGTGCTATTTT
>JAGGTG010000228.1 GCA_021163905.1 Candidatus Aerophobota bacterium | reverse complement strand
ATTTTATAAAAAAAGTGCTGGATGAGGGAAGAGAAAAAGCCAGCCTTATAGCTTCTCTTACTTTAAAAGAGGTGAAGGAAGCCATGAAGATGAATTATTATTCTTATTGACAATCACCTTCATATATGCTAAATTAGCAGGAAATTTATAAAATAAGAAAAGAATGAGAAAGGAGTAAGATATGCGAAGGTACAGCAGATGGGTGCTCCTGTTTGTTGTAGCATTAGTTGCCTTATCTATCTGGGCTATATATCCACCGGATAAGAAAATAAATCTGGGACTTGATCTTCGTGGAGGGATGCATCTGGTGCTGGAGGCAGATCTCAAGAGGTTACCACCAGGTGAAAGTGCAAAGGATGCAGTAGAGAGCGCACTGGAGATTATCCGTAATAGAATAGACCAATTTGGAGTAAGAGAACCAACCATAGCAAGAGAAGGTCAAACAAGAATTGTAGTTGATCTTCCCGGAATAAAAAATCCCCAGAGAGCCATCGATATTATAGGGAAAACCGCCCTTTTGGAATTTAAACTGGTAGATGAAAAAGGAGATTTAAGCGAGGCTTTAAAGGGAAATATACCTCCTGGAGATGAAATTCTGTATGACTCGGAGGGAAAGGCCTACCTTATCAAAAGCAAAACTCTTTTAACTGGAAGTGCCATAAAGGATGCTCGAGTGGAGATAGGTCAGTGGGGGCAGCCTTATGTAGCGCTTGATTTTACCGCTAAAGGTGCAAAAAAGTTTGCTGACATTACCGGAAGACATGTGGGGGAAAGATTGGCTATAATTTTGGATAATGTGGTAAAGTCAGCACCGGTAATAAAAACCCGTATTACGGGAGGAAAAGCAGTAATCGAGGGTAACTTCTCCATGGATGAGGCAAATGAATTAAGGATAGTTTTAAAAAGTGGTGCCCTCCCTGTTCCTTTTAATATAATTCAGAATACAACCATTGGTCCCTCATTGGGTAAAGACTCTATCAGAAAGGGGCTAATCTCTGGAATTATTGGCTTAATAGGTGTTATCATTTTCATGGCCGTTTACTATAAAAAGGCAGGGTTAATTGCTGATGCAGCTTTACTGTTAAATCTTTTATTCCTGATGGCTGCACTTGCTGCCCTGAAGGCTACACTTACCCTTCCAGGGATAGCTGGAATAATTCTCACAATCGGGATGAGTGTAGATGCCAATGTAATTATATTTGAGAGAATAAGAGAGGAATTAAAGAGGGAAAGAGCTCCCCGATCGGCAGTTGATACAGGATACGATAGAGCTTTAAGAACAATTCTTGATGCCAATATAACCACCTTAATTACCGCTCTTATTCTTTTTCAATTCGGAACAGGACCGATAAAAGGGTTTGCTACAACTCTTTCCATAGGAATACTTGCCAGCTTATTTACAGCTATTGTGGTGACAAGAACTATATTTAACCTCATTCTGGAAGGAAAACCTGTACAGAAACTTAGTATATAAAGAGAGGGAAAAATGCAACTTTTAGGTGAAACAAACATAGATTTTATCAAGTGGAGAAAGGTAGCATTTATAATTTCGGGTGTTGTCATTGCTGTTGGCGTAGTTTCCCTTGTTTTAAAGGGGGGACCGAGACTTGGACTTGATTTTACCGGAGGGATTGAAGTTCATATGAAATTTGAGCAACCTGTGAGTACAGGTGATATAAGATCAGCCCTTGGTAAAATTGGCCTGGGAGAATCTGTTATTCAACAGTATGGAAACAAAAAGGATAATACTTTTCTTGTGAGGGTGCGTTTAAAGAAAATATCAGAATCCATAGCCTCCAGCATAATAGCCTATCGAGAAAAAAAAGGGAAATTTGAGAAAATAGAGGAGTTAAAAAATATACCTGGAATAGAAGGGGTTGGCTACGATAATCTGGTAAAGGCTTTTACCCTCAACCCGTCTGAAACCGGTAAGGTAAACTTAAATAAGGCAGATCGTGAAACTATTGTTTCCATTATACAGAATATAAATTCCAAGCAAATGGCAGGTAAAATAGAAAAAGCTCTTAAAGATAAGTTTGGTGAAAAAAAACCCTTTAAGGTTGTAAGTATAAACCTGATAGGACCAAAGGTAAGTAAAGAACTCCAGCGTGATGCTCTTCTGGCAGTTGTATTTGCCCTGATAGGAATGCTGGTTTATATAGCCTGGAGGTTTGAATTTAATTTTGCGGTGGGAGCAGTTATTGCTTTAATCCATGATGTACTGGTTACGGTGGGTGCACTTTCACTGGGAAATTTTGAATTTAATCTTCCTGTAATAGCTGCTCTCTTAACAATTGTTGGTTATTCTCTAAACGATACAATTGTAATTTACGATAGAATCAGGGAAAATATGAAAACCCTTCGAAAAAGAAGGGTTCTTTTAAAAAAGGTTCTTAACTTAGGTATAAACCAATCTCTATCCAGGACCATCATCACATCATTAACAACATTTATTGTGGTGCTTGTTCTGTTTATATGGGGAGGACAATCTCTCCATGGATTTGCCTTTGCACTTCTTATTGGCGTAATTTCAGGAACTTATTCATCTGACTTTGTAGCCACTCCTGTTGTATATGCCTGGGGCAGGAAAAAGTAAGATAAAAAGGAGAATGAGAATTTTAATTGTTGCCGGGGGAACAGGAGGGCATTTATATCCAGCAGTTGCTCTTGTAGACTATCTAAAAAGTAAAGATCATTCTGTAATGTGGATTGGAGGGAAAAGGGGGTTAGAGAGAAAAATTATTGAAAAAAAGAAGGTTAAATTTCACAAAATCACTGCCCGTCCTTTTCCAAGATCCATCTCTCCTTATAGATGGATAGAGTTTTTATTATTTAGCGGTTTTTCCTTAATTCAATCTTTCAGGTACATTAGATCATTTAAACCGGATGTAGTTGTAGGAATGGGAAGCTACCATTCCTTTCCTGTTGTAATTGCGGCTTTTATCTTCGGTATACCTTCTGTAATTTGCGAACAAAATATTTTACCCTCTCTTACCAACCGTATGCTTTTACCTTTTGCTTCCAGGATAACCTTAAGCTTTCCCCATACAAGGGATTATCTTCCCCAGCGGAAAAGAAAAAAAGCAGTGGTAACAGGTAATCCTGTAAGGGAAAATATAACCGCAACATCAAAGAAGATTGCAATTGAAAAATTAGGTCTGGATGAGAAAAAATTTACTCTCCTATTTTCAGGAGGAAGTCAGGGTGCACATTACTTAAATAAAGTAGCGGTTGAGACTCTAAAGCTTCTTGAATCCGGGAATGATGAGAAAAATATACAATTTATAATCATTACGGGAGAAAAGGATTTTTCCTGGGTATGTAAAAAATTAAAATTGAAAAAAATCAAGGGAAAGATTTTTTCCTTTCTTTCCGAGATTAACTATGCTTATGCAGCAGCTGATCTTGTAATATCAAGAAGCGGTGCCACTACCCTGGCAGAAATCACCGCCTGTGGTCTTCCCTGTATACTTATCCCCTACCCTTTTGCCACCAACCAGCATCAACTCAGTAATGCTCTTTTTCTGGAAAAAGAAGGAGGGGCAAAGGTAATTCCTGAAAGTAAACTTAATGCACATATTTTAAAAAAGACTATCGAAGAAATTATCCATAATCCACTGTTGATGGAGAAGATGAGAAGGGCCAGTAAAAAATGGGGAAAATTAGAGGCTACAAAAAATCTGGCAGATCTAATTCTACAGGTAGGTAAAGGATAAATTATGCATCTTCATTTTGTGGGAATTGGCGGAATAGGCATGAGTGGCCTGGCAGGGATTGCACTTAATCTGGGATACAGGGTATCAGGATCTGATCTTAGAGAAAATAAGCTTACAGATGATCTTCGGAAAAAAGGTGCTACAATTTACACTGGTCATCGGGCAAATCAGCTAAATAATGCAGACGCTGTTATTTTCTCATCTGCCATTAACAAAGATAACCCTGAAATAAGACAGGCTAAAATTAAAGGTATACCAGTCATATCAAGGGGAAAACTTGTAGCTGATATTACAAACCCTCATGAAAGTATTGTTGTAGCAGGAACTCATGGTAAGACAACTACAACTGCTCTTATCTGTGAACTGCTTTTAGAAGATAAAAGGAACCCAATTATACTTATCGGTGGGATTTTAAAGAGAATAGGTTCAAATAGTAGATGGGGAAATGGTGGTTGGGCAGTTATAGAATCCGATGAATCTGATGGTTCATTTCTTTTCCATCACCCAAGTATAGCAGTTGTAACAAATATTGAAAATGATCACCTCGAGTACTATTCATCAAGAGCAAATATCCTGCAGGCATTTTACCAGTTCCTGAAAAAAATTAAATCCAACGGGGTTGGATTAGTTAATATGGATGATGATGGACTCAGGTATATCTTAAAAAAAGGAGGTATAAAAAGAAACTTAATTACATATGGAATGCACCCCAAATCCGATATTTCTGCTCAAAATATTCATCTTGGAGTACTAAACTGCTCTTTTGAGTTGAGATATAAAGGAAAAATTATGGGAAAGCTGGAGGCACCTCTTGCTGGAATGCACAACGTCCACAACTGCCTTGCTGCAGCAGGGGTGGGAATTGTTCTGGGGATAAGCTGGGAAAATATCAGAAAAACATTTTCTTCATTTAGAGGAGTAAAAAGAAGATTGGAAAAAGTTGGACAGATAGGATCGGTTCTGGTATTTGACGATTATGCCCATCATCCAACCGAGATTAAAGCAACTTTAAAGGAACTGAAAAGAGCCGGACACCGGGTTATCGTTGTATTCCAGCCTCATCGTTATACAAGAACAGCCCTGCTTTTGTCTGAATTTTCCACCTGTTTTACTCAGGCTGATATACTTGTAATAACTGATATTTATCCTGCAGGAGAGGATCCCATACCAGGTATAAGTGGAAAAACACTTTTTAAAGTGGTAAAAGAAAAAAGGGTAGCTCCCACTTATTATATCCCCGCTCGAGAAAAAATAGTTGAATTTTTAAAAAAAGAGATTAGAAAAAATGATTTAATCCTGACTCTGGGGGCAGGTGATATTACGCTGTTATCTACTGAAATTGTCAAATCAGGAATCCTGTAGGGACAAAATCATCTTCTCGCCAAAAAGAGGGTTTCCTTAGGTATACCCGGGAGCCCTTTAAACCAAACACACCAATACACCAGATAGACAGGATTTATGGGCTCACTGGGTAT
>JAGGTG010000139.1 GCA_021163905.1 Candidatus Aerophobota bacterium | reverse complement strand
TTCCTTAGGGATACCCAGGAGCCCTTTAGAGGAATATTGTGGAAAAAGTGTCCCAATTTCAGCTCACGTTCTCCAGTTTCGGGAAAATTTCAAGGCTGCCCTGAAAAATGTCTGTTGAGTCATTGCGTCATTGCGTCATTGCGTCGTTGCGTCGTTGAGTCCATTGAGTCATTGGGTCGATGCGTCAGCTTCGTCTATCTGGTCTATCTCGTCTATTTGGTGTGTTTGGTTACTTTGGTTTATTTAGTTTATTTGGTTAATAGGGTCATTGGGTCCTTGAGTCAGTTGTTTAAAGCAACGTTGAACGTAGAACCTCGAACATAGGACGCATCAACTCATCTGCGCATTTACGCATCAACTGAAAAACTGACTAATTGAAGATGAGTAAAATTATACTTGGCAACACAGACGGAGTTGTTAAAATAAGTAGGAGAGAATGCTAAAAAAACTGGAAAAGGAAGATCTACCAGAAAAGTTAAACAAATTGAGATTTTTGACGAAAATATAATCAGAAAAAAATGAAAGAAGATGGTTTTACCATAATCGAGGTAGCTGTTGCTATTTTAATAATAGGAGTTACAACAATAGGACTGGTTATGGGTTTTTCCAATGGCCTTGCCATGGTGGAGGATATAAAACAGACATCAGTTGCCGATCATCTTGTACAGGAAAAGATGGAGGAGTTAAGGGGAAATACCGAATTAATCCCTGCAACTTCTCAAACAGTAACAGAGGGTATCTATACAATTACAATTGAAGCAACATCAGTTGCACCAGCTCTCACCCAGGTAAGTATTAAGGTAAACTGGATCTCTCACACAGGGGAAAACTTATCCCGGAGTTTAGTTACCTACTTCACTGAAAATGGAATTACAAAATCCTCGGATTAACAATGCAATATGAAAAATAAAGCCTTTACTGTAGTCGAGCTTTTAATTGCTGCAGGAATATCTTTAATTATTTTATCAATAGTTTTTCTTATCTACATTGGTGCTGAAAAAAGCTTTAAATTTGGACAGGCTACTCTTAACACCGAGGCAAACTTAAGACTAGCTATGGACTGGTTAACAAGGGATATAAGAGCAGCAAAAAGTATATCTCCGGATACGGTTACCTTGACAATTCCTCCGGATACGGTTACCTTGACAATTCCTGCTGAAACCGGAGATACTACTGTTAGCTATAGTTTTGATTCAGGTAAACTTATAAGGAGTAAAGGGGGAAGTAGACCTATTGCCCCGGTATCAGTATCGATAAACCACCCTACCGGTAGTACAGTTACCATTGTTTTGCATCCTCCTGAAAGCAGTATCCCGGCTTTAAGTTCTATGGTTACCATGCGAAATGCAAGATAAAAGGTGGAATATTCAAATTAGAGGAAAAGAGGGATACGTAATAGTTGTATCTCTTGTTATAACAACAGCTGTCCTTATACTACTTGGGACTTTCTGGGGAAGTATTGTTGCTGAAAAAAGAAATGTAGAAATATCCCACCGTTCAAGTCAAGCTTTAAATTTAGCTGAGGCTGGGGTAGAAAAGGCCATATGGCAACTCAATAATAACCCTACTCCTCCAGTTAGTGGACAAAGAAAAATCTCTATCGATGGAGTAGGTTATTGTGAGTACACCATCACCACCTCAGAAGATACTGTTGTAGTCCAGGCTACCGGTTACTCACCTGAGATAAAAATCGCCACCCAGGTACAAAGATCAATAGAAGTAACACTACTCAGAGAAACAGGAGATACAACGGTTTTTGACATGGCCTTTTTTGCTGGATCAGCTACAGGAAATGCCATTGAGAAAACCGGCAGTGGTAGCATAGATAGCTACGATTCACGAAATGGTCCTTACGGTGTTAACGGTAATAAAGGAAGTAATGGACATCTGGGAACTAATTCTAAATCTACCTTTCCTGAAGCAGTGAAGATTACAGGAAGTGGTGACATTTATGGCAATATTTACATTGGAGAGGGAGGTAATCCAGATGAGGCTATACTCCAATCAGGATCTGGTACTATAAGTGGTGACAAAACTACCCTTGATAATATTGGTGGGAACAGAGAACTTCCCGAAGTTAAACCACCCTCGCTTCCTCCTTTAGCGAATAAAGAAGCATGGACAAAAACAGGAAGTAGTGATGTACCTTTTCCTGGGAGTGGTCGCTATCCTTCGGTAAATATCAGTGGTAGTGGTGATGTCACATTTGGCGCAGATTCTAATTTTGTCTACGTTGCAGGGGATTTTACCAAATCAGGCAGTGGGGATCTTATTATTAACGCTAATGTGACTTTCTATATAACAGGTAACTTTGATATGAGTGGAAGTGGAAATATAACTATAAACAACGATTATAAACTGACCATGTATGTAGGAGGAGATATTAAAGGGACAGGAAGTGGACTTTGGAACACCAGCATGAACCCTTCAAGTCTTACTATTTATGGGCTTGACAGTTGTACTCAAGTAAAAATCAGTGGTAGCACAGACCTTTATGGAGCCGTATATGCCAAAAATGCTGAAATACGGCTAACAGGAAGTGGTGACGTTTATGGCTCGGTTATAGGAGATAAGATTAGAGTTACAGGAAGCAGTAACATCCACTACGATGAGGCACTAGTGGATCCAAATAATGTGCCGAATGCCCCCACTTATGATTATAGGTATACATTTCAATCCTGGGCAGAGAAGTAGAGCTATATCAGGACAGATTGGTATCATCCTCATATTTTTTGTCTTGACAGCTCTTATCGTAATATCTCTCAGCTTCCTTTATAGAATGAAAATTGAGCAGGAGGCAGCCTCAAATTACCGTGATGCTCTAATAGCTGAATATCTTGCTCGGGCAGGAATAGAAAGGGCAATTGCCGAGTTAAGAAACGACACCAATCATTACGATGATCTATATGAGGCATGGGCAAAGGGTTTCAGAGAGAAATTAGGTGAGGGATACTACGATATTCAACTTATCTCTGAATCTGATAAAGAGGAAAATGTGGGGATAATTGATGAGGAATCCAAGATAAATATTAACTTCGCCGGAATTGGGCCCTCTAATGAAGGGTGGACAAGTTTTGAAATTAATATGGGGGCTTTAAAGGGACTTAACAAAGAAAAACTAAAGGCCATCCTTAATTATAGGTATGGCCCTGATGGAGCACCAGGTAAGAAAGGGGTGGACGACGACAAAGATGCTGCAATTGTTGCCAGAGATGGAATAGATAATGATGCAGATGGAATTGTAGATGAGAAAGATGAGGGAATTGATGAGCCGGATGAGTTTTGTCCAAACAATCCCTACGGTGATGATAATCCCTTTGAGACAGTTGATGAGATAAGACTGGTCCCAGGAATAGGTGATACAACCTTTAACAAGATTAAAGACTATATTACTATTTACTCCTATGATAAAAATATCACCAGAGAGGGAGATGTAAGAGTTAATATTAACCACGCTCCTGTATCAGAAATTGCCAGAATGCTTGAAAAAATAGGATTCAATGAAAGTAAGGCTGCTCAAATTGCCGTGAATATCGTTGATTTTAGAGACGAGGATAATGATCCTACCGAGTATAAAGGAAAATACGGAATTGAAAGAACACCTTACATTAATGAGGTAATGCCCTTTTTTACAAGCTCTGCTATCATAGCAGCTGAAGGACTGGCAAAAGGTGGTATAAGATACCTGAAAGATAAACTAAAGGAAAAAGTGAAAGAAAAAACAAAAATAAATATCCCCCAACTTGATGATGTTATTGATAAAATAACCTCCAAAAATGAGGAAAAGATAAAAGGAGAGGTTGACAGAATAATAAAAAAATACAGAAGGTGGCAGGAAAGAAAGAAAAAAAGCTTTTCCCTTTTTAAATTTTTCCAGGCAAGATCAGCCTTTGCGGCAGAAAAAGCTTCCGTTAAGATAGATATAGAAGTTGAATGGGTGGAGCTTTTCAACCCCTACTCCTGCATTTGTTCAGTTGCTGGATGGAAGATAAAAACATCTATTGGAGAAAAAAGGATATTTGGAGTAGTTCCTCCCAGAGGGTACTGGGTTGTATTTAATGTGGTTATAAAAATGCCAGGAAAAACTATCGGGAAAGAACTCCTGGATAATGATGTTGATACAGTGGAGCTTATAAATCTGAAAGGAGCAAAGGTTGATGAGGTAACCTACTACAATTACGGATTTCCCTGGAGAGCATTTGAGAAAAATGATCCAAGGGTAAGAGAATTTGCAGGAACCGTCCCGGGGGGAAGTCCCTGGTTTCGTAACTGGTACTGGATGCCTCGTGTGGGAGAGGTAAGTCCCGAGCAGGCCTACAGTAGTTTTTATGTTAAAAATAAGCCTTTTGCCTCCATTGGGGAGATCGGGTATATTCATAGTGGTAAACAGTGGAAAACCATAGATCTTGGCAAAAATGGTGATTGGAAAATCCTGGATAAAATTACCGTAGCCTGGCCAGTAGAAAAACCAGCAGAGGGAAAAATTAACATTAATACGGCCAGCAGGGAGGTACTCCAATCCTTACCCGATATTGATTCAAAACTCGCAGAACAAATTGTAAAATACTGCGACAGCAAAGATGGACCATTTGATGAAATGGGAGAAATTGCCAGAGTAAGGGGGATACAAAAACTTGGATTTAATGGCAGGGATGATGACGGAGATGGTTATGTAGATGAGGATGATGAAAGGGAAGAAATATTAAGAAAAATATCAAATTTAATTACCGTGCGAAGTAACTGTTTTACTTTAATTTGTGTGGGAAAGGTAGTAAGAGGTAGCAGGGTAGTTGCTGAAAAAAAGATAAAAGCTATAGTTGATAGAGGAACCTTACCTATAAGGATAAAATACTATCGAGAAATACCTGAAGGCTGAACTGGCCTTTTTCGTCTATCTCGTCTGTCTCGTCTTTTTCGTCTATCTCGTCTGTCTCGTCTTTTTCGTCTATCTCGTCCATTTCGTCTATCTCGTCTATCTCGTCTATCTCGTCTATTTCGTCTATTTCGTCCTTTTCGTCTATCTGGTGTGTTTGGTTTATTTGGTTGAAAGCTTGGACGCATCAACGCATCTACACATTCACGCATCAACTGAAAAACTGACCAACCGAACAGCTGACAAACCAATTAACGCTGAAATTGGGACAGTTTTTACTTGAATTTCTCCATGGGCTCCCTGGGTATCCAACGGACCAATTGAGGGGGAAATACTTTCCCCCTCAACGCTTCGCTTCGCTCGCTGCTCCCCCTGATAAAGGAGCAAAGCA
>JAGGTG010000235.1 GCA_021163905.1 Candidatus Aerophobota bacterium | reverse complement strand
ATACGCTTTATACAAAGATTTTTTACGGATTTCATTTTGATCTTCTCATTACTGTTGAAAAAAAGGGAATTATTATAAGTATAGATAAAACAAACATAAAGAATCCTATGCTTGCTCCATAGGCAAATAGATTTTGATTAAATGTTACTCTATACATATAAGTGGCTAAAACCTCTGAGGAGTATCCGGGTCCTCCTCCAGTCATTAACCAGACCAGATCAAAAACCCTTAAAGAGTACATAAGGAGTATGGTAAGTACCGTTAGGGTAGCTGGCTTTTGTAAGGGGACAATTATATACCAGTATTTTTGAAAAGTGGAAGCACCATCTATTTGGGCAGCCTCACTTAAATTGGGAGATACTCCAGATATACCGGCATAATAAACTAAAGTTGCAAACCCTGAAAATTGCCAGATATAAACTAATGCAATACAAAAAAGAGATTGCTTAGTGGATGTGATCCATGGTTGAGTTAAAACATCAAGGTTAAGTATTCTAAGTAAAGTATTAATGGCCCCATTAGTAGGAGCAAACATCCAAGTCCATATAGCTGCCGATACTACAAAAGAAAAAGATAAGGGAAGAAGGTAAACTGCTCTAAATATACTCTTTCCTTTAATTCCTAAGTCCAGCAATATTGCTATAATAAGTCCCAATGGAATAGTAATACCTATGAAAACTAGGGCAAGTTCTATGGTATTTATTAAGCATTGTTTAAATATAGGATCTTGGGTAAAAAGTTTTATATAATTATTCAATCCAGCAAATTCTCCAAAGTGACCTATACCTCGCCAGTTAGTTAACGATGCCCAAGCACTCCATCCAGAAAAAATATATACAAATATAATAACCAGTGAAACTGCGGGAAGAATAAAAATAAAAACCGGCACAACCCTTTTTAACTTATAAATATCTCTCATTAATCTCTATTTAATTTAAAAAGGGGGGCCAGCAAAAAACAAGAGTTTTTAAATTGCCCCCCTTTTTCTTATTCACCTAAATCTCTCCATCTCACTTAAAACCAAAGACTCTTTTATAAGCCGAGGCAAAATCCTTTACACCCTTTTCAACGTCTGGATCTATAACAAAGGCACTTAGCATATCGCCATATACATCTAACCATGCCTCGGGCGGTTGGGCCCAGGCAGATTGGACAATTTTTGTCTTTGGATTTCTGAAACTATTCAAAATATCTTTAGAAATCGCATCGTACATATCTATAGGAGCATCTAATCTTGGTGGAGTTGCTCCTTTTATTGGGCAAAATGCTGTTTCTGCTTCTACCGTTTTTAAAAATTTAAGCCACTTTATTGCTGCATCTCTATGTGGAGCACCCTTAGGTAAGACAAAACAATCCAAATGGAGAGTAAAATAACCACTCGTACCTGGACTTGGCTGATAATCAAAATCAACCTTTGGTTTCCATCCAGCAGATGTAAAATGTCCCTTTGCCCAGTCACCCATCTGATAAAATGCAGCCTTATTTGTCATCAAAAGATCAGCAGCTTGGTCCCAGGTTAGTGCAGCATAATCAGAATTTATATATTTATTTACCACTAATCTTCTCAGTGCTTCCAACAACTCTCTTATAGCAGGATCATTTGCTGGATCTGCTTTCCCTCCGTAAAGTTTGGTAATATATTCTGGTCCTCCGTGTGGAAGCCCGAGTAAAAACTGTTCAGCTATATGAACCCACCAGAATTTTTGACCTCCTCCAGCCCCTACAGCATAGGGAATATACCCTGCATTCTTTACTTTCTCGCAGGCTATATAAAAATCATACAGTGTCTCAAGAGGCATAGCTACTCCCAACTTATCAATTATCGCTTTATTATACCAAAGGCAGTTATTTCTCATGATATTTAAGGGGATACCATATTGGTGATTTTTTATTGTGCCCATTTTTTTAACCATAGCAGGAACTGGAAAATCTTTCCAGAGATCATCTATTGGATCAAGTACTTCTGCAAAGGAACCTATCATGCCAGTTCCATAGGTAAGCTGGAATGTATCGGGGGATTGCCCTGCCATTATCATTGTTTTAATCTGGGCTCTCATTATTCCCCCACCACCACCTGCAATAGGGTTCTCTACTATTTCTATATCTGGATACTTCTGGTTAAATTTGTTAAAAACACTATCAATAGCTTCTTTCTCTCCTCCTGCTGTCCACCAGTGGTAGATTATTAATTTACTAGATGAGTTAGCTAATCCTACTAATCCTGCAAAGAGAAATATGCAGATAGTTAGAGCTATACCTATAAATTTTTTTTGCATTTTTTATTCTCCTCCTTTTTTATTTCTTTCCCTAAAATAACCCTTCATTTAATAGGCCTGACAACTAACATTTCCACCTCCCCCAGGCCTTATTTATTTTCTTTTAGATGCATTTTTTGGAGAAGTACATGAGTCCCTTATAATGAGTTTTGGATCCAGAATTTTTTTGGTTGGACCAGAATTCTTCCTATCTATAATATCAAACAATTTTTTTGCAGATAGAACTCCCAGTTGATAAAGAGGTTGCCTTACAGTAGTAAGTGGCGGCTCTAACATTTTTGCACTTACCTGATCATCAAACCCAATTATGGAGATATCTTCAGGGACTAGCATTTTTTCTTCTTTGATAGCCTTAATTGCTCCAGCAGCCATAGGATCATTTGCACAAAATATAGCAGTAGGTGGTTTTTTTAAGTTAATCAACTCCTTTGTATGAAAATACCCAGTTTTAAACACCCAATCTCCTTCTTTTATTAATTCAGGATCGTAAGGTATATCATGCTCTTTTAGAGATTGCTTGTAACCTTTAATTCTTTCTTTTACATCTAAAAATTCAAGAGGTCCAGTAATCATAGCTATTCTTGAATGACCTAACTTTATGAGATAGTCTATAGCCTCTTTTGCTCCCTTAAAATTATTGACTTCTATTGATGGTATATTAACACCAGATAAACCTGCGTTTACAAGAATAGTAGGAAAATTTTGTCTTTCTATCTCTGCTACTAATTTGCAATCAATAGGGCAACGTAGAAAAATAATCATACCATCTAAGGCTCTCTCTTTAACAATTTTATTTAGCAAATCTTTCTCCTTTATTTTTGAAAGAGAAGAAAAATCTAAATAAAAACTGTAATCTCGAGCCTCGGTAACTTTAAAAATACCATGAATTAGAGAAGTTAAAAATCCCCATAATCCGGTAATAAACATTTCCTTTCCTCTGTGTGGGATAAACAACCCGATGGACTTTGTTTTTTTGAGGGCTAATTTTCTGGCAACAGCGTAAGGAGTATATTCTAAGACTGAAGCTGCCTCCATTACTCTTTGATAAATATCTTTTCTAACCCTTCTTCCATTAAAAACATTAGAAACGCTTCCAATAGAAACACCTGCTAACTTAGCTACTTCTCTAATTGTTGACTTCATTTGAACCGGTTCATATTTTACCTTTTATTGAATTTTTTGTCAAGAAATGATTTTTCAAAGTAAGATCCATATTTATATTGTCTAATTGAATTTTTTGAAAAATTGAAAAGTTTCTTGAATACAAAAGATGGGTTCAACTGATAATTTTATATTTCCACTTTCCCTGGGAGAAACGGAAACTCATACACAATCCTTCAATTATATTAGAAATGGCAATTCCTGTCCATATTCCAATGATGCCAAGTTCCAGGGTATTGGCAAGAATTATTACCAGAGGGATACGAACTGCAAAAAGAGTTATTCCATCGATTACCATAGGTGAGAAGGAATCACCGGCTCCCTGCATAGCTCCTGCTAAGGTTATACTTAAAGCCATAAACACAAAAGTTGCCGCCATAAACTTAAGATAACTAACACCTATTTTTATAACCTCAGGATTTGTGTTAAATACAGCAACCACCCGGGGAGTAAAAAGAAAGATAATACCTGTTAGAACTATCATCATAATCTCGTAAAATCCTAAACTCAACCAGGCACTTTTTTCTGCTCTTTCTGGCTTATTTGCTCCCAAATTCTGGCCTACTAAAGTTGCTGCTGATTGAGCAAGAGCAAAACCAGGCATTTGAACGGCAAGCATCAATCTTATCCCGATACCATAAGCAGCTATAGCAAAGGTTCCGTAAAAAGCCACGATTCTCATCAAAACGAGACTGGATATGTTCCACATAAGTTCTGTTATAGAGACAAATATCCCTATTTTCATAATTTTCCAGATTAATCCTGGTTCTATTTTCAGGGTTTTAAGGTCTATGTGAAGATGGGATTTCCCCTTAAGAAAAATAATGAGGAGAATAAACATTTCCACTGATCTTGCTATTACCGTTGCTATTGCGGAACCAGCTACTCCCATTTGAGGAAAACACCCTATACCAAAGATAAACAGGGGATCTAAAATGATATTTAATCCCGTGGAAAATATCAAAACTTTTGTTGGTGTGAGAGCATCTCCTGCTCCTCTCAAGGCAAAAGCTAAAGTTACAGACGGAAATACAGCAAGTGCTCCAAAACAAATAATTCTGAAATAAGAAATACCGAGATCCAGGACCTCTCCCCTTGCCCCCATAGCTTTAAGTATAGATTGAGCAAATAAAAAACCTGCTATAGCTGTAATTACACCTCCTGAAAGAGAAATTAAAAGAGACTGAGTGGCTACATTATTTGCCTTTTTAAATTCTTTTGCCCCGATGAATCTTGCCACCATAGCAACGGTACCGGTAGATATTCCCATAATTACTATCCAGATTATTCCTGTAATAGCTCCACTTAAAGATACAGCGGCTACTGCAGAAGGTCCGAGCCTGCCAACAAATGCCATATCGACCATCTCAAAAGTTCCCAAAAGAACGTTTCCTATTATTAAAGGAAAAGCTAAATGCCAGATATTACGGATTATATTTCCCTTTGTAAGATCCCTTTTTATTATAACTTCTCTTTCCGGAAGCGGATCTTTATTCATAAATTGCACCTTTGTTTCTTAAGGTTCTTCAAATTTTAGTAAAAAATCCTTAATTTGTCACCCAGAGATAATATTCCTATTTTATTTTTCCAAAGTGATTTTAAGGGGTGACAAAAAGAAAAAAATATGGTAAAAAGGGTCACGGGGGAGAGAAATCTCATGAATTTTTTAGGAGGTTTACTATGAGAAGACCTGTGATATTTGGGTCTATCTCGTCTATTTGGTTTATTTGGTTTGTTTGGTTAAAAGCTTGAGCGCATCAACTCATTTACGCATTAACTGATCAACTGGCAAACCGACAAACCAGACAACTGACTAACCGAACAACCGGCAAACCAATTATGAA
>JAGGTG010000028.1 GCA_021163905.1 Candidatus Aerophobota bacterium | reverse complement strand
CCTATACCCTGGGCAGCTCCGGTTATTAAAACCACCTTATCCTTAAATCTCATTTTTTATCTCCTTTAAATAAATTCGTATTATATCCTATAATCTTAAAGCAGGAATGTCAATAATGAGGATACTCCAGTTTCGGAAAAATTCTTGTTAGACAGCCTGGGTGCATATACCTTATCTTAAGGGAAAGGTGATTCCCTTCTCTTCACGTGCTCGTCATCTTAGAAAACTTACGGCTCGCTACGGGAGGCTCGCTTAACTCGGCTTCGCCTCAAACAAAAGCTCACCTTTTCCCTCTGCTTGTCGGATTTTCTTTAAGATTCCTCGCAAGTTCAGCTCAGGGAATACACCTTTCCTTTTAGGCTTATAAGTTTTATCTGTGTTACAAATTTCCCAACTTCGGTGAGGATCTGAAATTGACACTTTAGTTCTGTGTAGTAGTATAATTTCCAAAAAAGGAGAGAGCATGCTCAGGAGAAGCGCCAGTTTACCTGAGAAAAAATACTTCAAGAGGATCCTTTTCACCGAGCTTGAGGTAAAAAGAAGAATGGGAGAGATGGCAGTTGAAATTGCCCGGGATTACCGGGGGAAGGAAATGGTTATTGTTGGGATACTTAAGGGCAGTTTTATGTTTTTTTCTGATCTTGTAAAACTTCTCTATATCCATGATATTCACCCCTATATTGACTTTATGATACTCTCAAGCTACGGCTCCTCCACTACCTCTTCGGGAAAAGTTAAGCTGGACAGAGATATTACCACACCCCTGGAAGGAAAATGGGTTCTTCTGGTTGATGACATTTTAGATACTGGACGCACCCTTTCCTTTGCTAAGTTTCATCTTTCCCGATTTAACCCCATGGGAGTGAAAACCTGTGTCTTTCTGGATAAACCTTCAAGGCGAGTAGTTAAGATAAAAGCAGATTATCGTTGTTTTGAAATAGAAGATTTATTCGTGGTGGGGTATGGACTTGACTGGAACAATCTTTTTCGTGATCTACCTTATGTTGCAGTAATCGATGAAAAAAATTTACCTCCCACCAACCTATAAAAAACCTAAATGTAAAAGGATCCTCTTAAAGATAATATACAGATACAGATAAAAGAATAATCTTTAATCAGATATTCGAAGAACACCTGCTCCCTGTATCTTCCCCTGTTTAAGTAAAATTAAGGCCCTGTTAGCCTCTTCCAGTTTAAACTCCTGAACCTGGGGGAGAATAGGAATTTCTGCCGCTAAAGGTAAAAACTCGCTGGCGTCTTTTCTGGTAATATTGGCAACACTTTTTATCTCCTTTTCCAGCCAGATGTGTTCTGGATAACTCAACTTCAAAAGGAATTCTTTATCTTTTTCCTCTTTTCTAATTGCATTTATAACAACTCTTCCTCCCTTCTCCAGAACTCTTAATGCCTCAACTATTGGTCTCCAGGCAGGAGTAAAATCAATTGCACAGTTAATTTTCTGTGGCGGAGTATCTCCAGTTGCCCCAACCCAATCAGCACCCAGTTTTTTAGCCAAGTTTTGGTGTTCTTTTTGATGAGGTCTGGTAAAAACAAAGACCCTGGAATTTGGATATCTGTATTTAACTATCTGAATCACAATATGAGCTGATGCTCCAAATCCGTAAAGACCAAGAATCTGACCGTCCTGAAGTCCGCTCAATCTTAAAGCCCTATACCCAATTGCCCCGGCACATAAAAGAGGAGCTGCCTGAGAGCTGGAAAATCTCTCAGGAATAGGATAGGCAAAGTCCTCTGAAACAGTCGTAAACTCAGCGTAACCACCATCAGCATCACAACCTGTTGCCTGAAACCTGGTGCATAGATTCTCCCTCCCTTCTCTGCAGAAGCTGCATTTTCCACAGGCAGAATGAATCCAGGCAATTCCCACCCGATCCCCTATTTTAAACTTACTCACCCTCGATCCTAATTTTTCCACTTTTCCAACAATCTCATGGCCAAGAATTATCGGAAGTTTTGGCTTGAGTCTTCCCTCGATTTCATCAAGTTCAGTATGGCACACTCCACAGGCTAAAACTTTTACCAGGATTTCTCCCTGTCCCGGACCTGGAACTGGCAAATCAACCATCTCCAATGGTTCTTCCTCAATTGGTGATATTTTTTTAAGTACCATTGCTTTCATTTTTACTTTTGCTCCTTTTGCTAATTTGTTAAAAAGTTATAATATAGGGCCAACAAAATGTCAAATTAACCCCTCCACCTCCTCTGTCTGGTCTGTTTGGTGTATTTAGTTACTTTGGTTGATTTGGTGTGTTTGGTTAACAGGGTCATTGAGTCGTTGGGTCTATCTCGTCCTTTTCGTCTGTCTCGTCTATTTGGTGTGTTTGGTTACTTTGGTTCATTTAGTTTGTTTGGTTGAAAGCTTGAACGCATCTACGCATTAACTGATCAACTGACAAACCGACAAACCAGACAACTGACTAACCGAACAACCGGCAAACCAATTATGAAAAACACACCCGGCGGGCAGCAAAGAATTATAGGATTTTTCCCGAAACTGGAGTTATCTGTATTGACATTACCGTCAGTATAAGTATAGTGAATAAAAATTTAAGGAAGAGGGAGTTAAAAGTTGGGTTTATTTTTGCTCACAGTTGCGGGAATATCTTTATCGGGAGTCATGATGCCAGGACCTGTATTTGCTGCCACGGTGGCAAGAGGTTGGAAATCCAAGTTTGCCGGTCCCTTTATCGCTATCGGCCATGCTATTGTAGAGGTTCCTATTATGCTTCTTATTTATTTTGGATTTTACAGTTTTTTTCAAAATCAATCGGTTAAAATTTTTCTTGGACTTGTAGGAGGAATAGTTTTAATTTATATGGGGAGAGGAATATTTAACTTAAAAAACAATACAACTAAGATAAAGGATACTGATCCTTCCTCAACAGCTACTGTAGCAGGAGCTATTACCAGTCTTTTTAACCCTTATTTTATTTTATGGTGGGCTACAGTAGGAGCTGCTCTGATTATGAAATCTGTAGTCTTTGGCATTTTAGGTTTTGCTCTTTTTGGAATTGTTCACTGGCTATGTGATCTTGTATGGTACTCAGTAGTTTCTTATGGAGTTCATCATTCAAAGAGAGTCTGGGGAGAGAAAATACAGCTGATTCTGTATGGGATATCCAGTGGTATGCTTTTTGGTTTTGGAATATGGTTTATCATTTCTTCTTTTAAATGGATGGTTTAATATGAGTGTGGGCATTTTAATTTTTTTTGTTTCCTTCTTATTAACCTTTGCTGTATTTCCAAAGGTCATTCCTCGGCTTAAAAAAGCGAGAATAGTTGGTAAGGATCTTAACAAACCTGGGCAACCAGAAGTTGCTGAGATGGGTGGGTTGGTTATGGTTGCAGGCTTTGCAGGGGGAGTTATTATGAGTATTGCAATAGAGACCTTTTTTGATCGAGTTGTGAATTTGAATCTGGTGGTCATCTTTGCTATTCTCTCAACTGTTCTTATGATTGCACTTATAGGTATAATGGATGATCTTATATTTTTACCAAAAAGTATAAAGGCTATAACTCCAATCTTTGCTTCCTTTCCTCTTGTAGCTATCAGGGCAGGACATACAGCGATGAATATTCCATTTGTGGGAGTGATAGATTTTGGACTTCTCTATCCCCTTGTACTTGTTCCTGTAGGAATCACTGGAGCAGCAAATGCAGTGAATATGTTGGCTGGATTTAATGGACTTGAGGTGGGTATGGGAATAGTGGCTGTTGGGTGCTTAAGTGTTATAGCTTATTTCATAGGAGCAACAACCTCCTTTATAGTTCTTATATCTGCTCTTGGAGCACTTCTTGCAACATTGAGGTACAACTGGTATCCTGCTAAAGTTTTAATTGGAGATGTGGGAACTTTAAGTATAGGAGCTATAGTTGCATCAGCTGTTATAACCGGTAATTTTGAACTTGCAGGAGTGATAATAATCATCCCTTATTTTATCGATTTTTTATTTAAAGCGTTAAATCATTTCCCGAGTAAAGGATGGGGAGGAGTATACAAAAACGGAAAGCTCTACTGTCCCCCTTCTGGTCCTGTTAGTCTATGCCAGTTTATTATGAGGTTATCAAAAGGGATAAGTGAGAGAGCTCTTAGTTTAACCCTTATTTTAATAGAACTTGGTTTTGGGATAGTAGCTATTTTATTTTACATTAAGGTTCTAAGGTTATAAAGTAGGATTACTATCTACTTTTAGTGACCCCATTCCGACTGCAAAAATCTTTAATTGGACACCTACTACAAAAAGGCGATACAGGCCTGCAGATTTTTTGTCCAAATTTTACCAGAATACTGTTAAATTGTATCCAGTAACAAGAGGGAAGCTTTTCCCGTAAGGTAAGTTCTGTCTGCAGCGGGTTTTTTGTATTTACATATCCCCACCTATTGGTTATGCGATGAACATGGGTATCAACACATATTCCCGGCCTGCCAAACCCCAGGGTTAGAACGAGATTTGCCGTTTTCCTTCCAACGCCTGGCAAAGATAAAAGTTCATCTAATGTTGATGGAACTTTTCCCTGATGTTTTTCCAGTAAAATCTTACATATTTTCCCTATCGTTTGAGCCTTGTTGTTGTAGAATCCAACCGGGTATATGGCTTTCTTAATCTGAGATATAGAGAGTTTTTCCATACTCTTAACATCAGGTGCTATACCAAAAAGCCTTTGTGATGCCTTATGAGTTACCTCATCCTTTGTTCTTAAACTAAGGATACAGGATATGAGAACTTTAAAAGGATCACGAGTTTTTCTACTTATTCTTGTAACAGATGGATCATCACCGTTTAATCCATTTAAGGCCCATTTATTCAGTATTTCCATTACTTTATGTATATCCTCATTTTTCATTTTCCTATCTTTAGTTTCAATTTTAATAGGCTCTCAAATTAATTATAGAGGATACCCCCTAAACGTCAAAGAACGGCAAAACTTGTAGTTAAAATCTCATTAGGGGAGATCCAACATAATTCTTGGCATAAAGTTCTATATTTCTCATGTCAAAACTTATTCTCTTTAAAAGTCTTATCACCACATTGTAACCCTCTATACTTTCCTATTAGAGCTTTTTGAGATAAATGATTTAGTATCTTCTCTTCCATCTTTCAAATGACCTTTGTCGTCTTCTTATAATACTGCTATCCTTTGTAGTTTCTCATCTTCTTTACATTAGACTCAATCAGAAAAAAATGAAAAAGATAGAAAAAAGTTAGCTATTTTGGTTGTTTTGTTTTTCAAAAAATCCTATTTAAGAAGAAAGGACCAAACAAGCTTTGTCCCCTACGAGATGGCAAAAGCTCTAGCCTTCTCTCACCCCAAAGCTATTCTACCAAACTAAAGGTGTTAATGCAAAGATCCGTTGTTGCAATAGCTATGTTATAAAT
>JAGGTG010000194.1 GCA_021163905.1 Candidatus Aerophobota bacterium | reverse complement strand
CTATTTGACAGAGGGTTTAATTGGATTATAATTGTTGCCTCGTATAAAAAGGTTTAGATAAATGAGAGATGATTTGAAAAAATGGATGGAAGGAGAAGGTGAAAGGGTATTAAAACAGGTAGGCATCAAGACAGGTCAGATTATTTTGGATTTTGGATGTGGTTCAGGAAATTATTCTTTACCTATTGCAAAAATAATTGGAGATAAGGGGAAACTTTTTGCCTTAGATAAGAATGGAACTGATCTTGATAAGTTAACACAAAGAGCCAGAGAAGGAAAACTGAATAATATAAAAATAATAAAAACAAAAGGAGAGTTAATCCTTCCTTTTAAGGATGAATTTTTTGACGTTGTTGTATTGTATGATGTACTGCATTTTTATTATTTTTCATTTGATGAAAGAAAGAAGCTCTTAAAGGAAGTTTACAGAGTCTTAAAGCAGGATTCTTTCCTCTCAGTTTATCCAGAGCATATGGGATTGGAGGAGATTAAAAGAGAAATAGAAGATGTAAACTTTTATCTAAAAAGAAAGTATTTGAAAAGGTTAATTCATGAGGATAGTTATACGAAAGGTTATATTTTAAATTTTGGGAAGAAATTTTCCTGAGTTTGAAACAACTGTTGAATCCAAGATCAGGATTTAACTTGAAACTGGGAAAATTCCCTCAGGGAAGGGTTAATTTCGTAAACAGGAAAGTAACTTTTAGGATTGGCAGATAGAAAAGGGCTAATCAGCCCTCCTCCTTTGAGTTCTGCAATTAAAGCTCCAACCCTTTTTTCCATATGAAAATCTCTGGCAATTATTTTTATCTGCAAGGCGTTAATTTTGTTATTTTTTGAATTTTCCCTTATTTTTCTATAGAAATTGGGCATTTTTTCCCAGCAGAGCTCTCCAATTTGTTTAAAATAACCTACAATAGCATAATCAGGATTCCACTCTCCTTTGTCCCAGAGATGGCTAATTAATATTCTTATAACATTGGGCATTCTGTAGTTTTCTCCAGGTTGAATTAATAATAATCTGTCCCTCCAGGCTGCACTTTTAGAAGAGGAAACCGATAATAACAATTTATTTTCCTCAGTTGCCAGTAAAAAATCTTGAATGTCTTTCTCTCCTATTATCTTTACCAATTCCTCATAAGAGACAGTAACTTTTTGTGAGGCAAGGTGCAGTGCTTTTAATAAGACGAACTCCTCTTTTTCAAGAGAAAGGATTTCCCTTAACATATTTTTAACTACCTTTGATTAGCTTGAAAGCGAAAAAGTTCGCTATTTTTTAATCTCTATTTGACCAAGTAGCTTCTTTTTAGCCTCGAGTTTTTCTTCAAGTTCCTCCAATTCTTGCATCATAGAAACTTTAGGAGAATGAATGGGAACACTTTTCCTCAGCTGATCTACCTTGTCCTCCAGTTGCTTAATTTCCTTAACCAATTCCTCCTTATTCATTTTATTTTCCCTTTTATCGGTTAATTAAAGATGAGTTTTTCCCTGAACATCCAGCTTCCCTTTTTCTTTACGAAGTACCTGAGAGTAGATTTTTTCCTTTAAAAACTTTAAAGCTTCATCTTTATCCTTGTCCATAATTATCACTTTAAGTTCCTCTACCTCTTCATCACTTAACCCTACTGCTACTCTTGCCATTATATACCCCCTTTAATTTGGTGATTAAATTACATCATTTTAATTGCCTTAAAAGGACAGGCTGCAGCACACTTACCGCAACCAACGCAAAAATCCTGTAGTACATAAGGAACCTCTTGAGGGGCATCTTGTCTTAAAACTCTGACAGGGCATTTAAGTGTAGCAACACAGATTCCTGTATCACACTTTTCAGGATGACATTTTAGATAATCTATCATTGCTTTTGGTTTTGGCATTTTAACACCCATCGCTTATTTAATGAGAAACTTTTTAAGATATATTTTGGTAGGGGCTTTGTTTATTAAGCCCCTACGCTTATTTTGCTGTTTTGAATTTAACCTGATTTCTCCTTTTCTAAAATTTTTTCAATTTTATCTTCTATAACTTTTTTGGATACAACCCCCACTATTCTATCTACTAATTTCCCTTCGTTGAAAAACAAAAGAGTGGGAATTGCCATAACTCGATATTTTCCAGCTGTAACAGGATTTTCATCAACGTTTAGTTTTCCGACTTTTATTTTACCATTATAAGCCTCAGCTACTTTTTCCACAGCTGGAGCTATCATATAACAGGGCATGCACCATTCAGCCCAGAAATCAACCATTACAGGAAGATCTGAATTTAAAACCTCACTTTCCCAGTTTTTATCTGTGAAGATTTTTTCCGCCATATTTTTTCTCCTTTTTATTTTAATGTCCCTTTAATCCTAATAAACGATCTATCTTAGCTTTATCAAATCCGACCACCCTTGCTCTACCAATTAAAAGAACAGGAACACCCATTTGTCCGGTTAGTCTCACTACATCCCGAGCTGCATCCGGATCCTTATCGACTCTTATTTCTTTCACCCTAATCCCATTCTGGCGAAGGTAATTTTTAGCTCGAGAACACCAGGGGCAGGATGATGAGGAGAAGAGGATAACTTTTTTCCCCGCCATACTAACCTCCTTAAGTAAAAAATTTTTCTGTGCACTTTATCACATCCAAAATTTTTCTGTCCTTTATCCGATAGCACATCTCCATCCCATCTCTCTCGCATTCCAGGATCCCCTTATCCTTTAAAATTCTGAGATGTTGAGAAAGATTAGATTGTTTTATCATCACCAATTTTTCAAGATCTTTTACGCATCGCTCTCCTTTTTCCAATACCTGGATTATTTTTATCCGGGAGGGGTGAGCAAGAGCCTTTAGAACATCGGCTATTTGACCTTCTTGCAAATAATCACCTCCTCAATAATTCAGGATATTATAATAAACTAATAAACTAAGTCAAGAGGCAAATCTCCAGTTTCGGGAAAAAATTCAGGGCTGCCCCGGTAAAACGTCTATCTCGTCTATTTCGTCCATCTTGTCCATTTCGTCTGTTGGGTCAGTTGAGTCATTGCGTCGTTGGGTCAACTTCGTCTGTCTGGTGTGTTTGGTTGATTTGGTGTGTTTGGTGTGTTTTGTTTAAAGCAACGTTGAACGTAGAACCTCGAACATAGAACGCATTTACACATCTACGCATCAACCGACCAACTGGCAAACCGACAAGCCAGACAACTGACTAACCGAACAACCAGCAAACCAATTATAAAAAACACACTCGGCGGGCAGCAAAGAATCATAGGATTTTTCCCGAAACTGGAAAAGTTTTGCTTAGTCTGTTGGGTCGTTGGGTGTGTTTGGTTGGTTTGGAGGGGAGTTTATTTTAGACGAATCTGAATGGATTTTAGATGAGCCTGAAATCCCTCCTGACGGGAAAGATGAGATACTGGCTCCTCCATTTTAGCAAGAGCCTGTCGGGTAAGATTTTGATAGGTTATTCTCTTTAAAAAGGTGTGAACCGAACATCCGGAAAAAAATCTGGCTGTTCCTCCGGTGGGCAAAATATGATTGGTTCCACTGAAATAATCTCCAGCGGCTACTGGAGAATTTTCCCCTAAGAATACCGATCCTGCATTCTTGATAAGGGAAAGAAGAGGGTCAGGATTTTCTGTTAAAATCTCAAGATGCTCTGGAGCAAACTCATTTGCAAAATTAACCGCCTCCTCAAGATTATCCACCAGAATAATATATCCGTTACTTTCAAGGGAGGCCTGAATTATACTTTTTCTTTCAGTAAATTCTAACTGCCCTTCTATGCCTTTCCACACCTTATCTGCCAGCTTTTGAGAGGGGGTTACAAGAACAGCCCAGGCCATCTCATCGTGCTCTGCCTGTGCCAGCATATCCCATATAATAAACGAAGGAGAGGCAGAATCATCTGCTATAATTAAAACTTCACTTGGGCCTGCAGGACAGTCAATACCCACCCTGCCAAGACTGAAAAGGTAAGATTTAGCGGCATTGACGTATATATTTCCGGGTCCTGCTATGACATCTACCTTAGGGATACTTTCCGTCCCAAAGGCAAGAGCCGCTATAGCCTGAGCTCCTCCTGCATTTACAATCACATCAGCACCGGCAATGTCTGATGCGACAATAACTTCAGGGGGTACATCCCCTGAGGGAGAAGGAGGAGTGCAAACAACTACTGTGAGTACCCCGGCTAACCTGGCAGGAACACACCCCATAACTGCAGTTGAAGGATAACAGGCCTTTCCTCCCGGAACGTAGACTCCTGCCTTTTGCACAGGAGGAAAAATCTCCCCCAACCTGTAGGTTCCCGATGCATCTTTTTTAACTGACCAGTTTTTGGGAATCTGACTCTTATGAAAATCCTCAATCCTCTCCCGCATTTTGCTGACAGAATCAATAAAAGAGGAGGAAACTTTGCTATAGGCCTTTCTGATTTTATTCTTGCTGAGTATAAGTTGCTGCTTTGAAAGGTTAACTTTATCAAACTCTCTTGTGAATTTTAAAACTGCCTCATCTCCATTTTTCCTTACCTCATCCACTATGGAAATTACCTTTTCCATAATCTTATCAATTTGAAAAGTGGATCTTTGAATAATTCTTTTATACTCCTTTTCAGAAATATCCTTTAATCTCAGTGGGGCTCTCAAAAAATCCTCCTTTCCTTTTATAAGTAGTAAGTTTTTTCTTAGGGTTTTACTAAAAATCCCGTAATTTTAAAATCATCGTCAAAGGCAAAAACCTGATCAACCTTAATCTTTTTACAGATAGCAAAACTTGTGCAATCAACAAAGGAAAACATTTGATCTGAATATTTTTTGAATATTTCCCAGGAATCTCTTTCCAACCTCTCATCTATCCAAATCACAGCCAACCTGTTTTCCTTGCAAGCTTCAAGTATTATACCATAAAACTCTAAAGTTTTTTGATGACTCACATCATACCTAAGGCGAGTATAAGTTTCAGCCAAAACATAATTTGAGGTAACAAGTCTTGCAGGAATCTTAAGGAGGTCCTTATAATAATCGGCAGCAATCTGGTGATTTTTGTCTTTTTTTACAGCAACGGCTATCCAGGCACTGGTATCAACAAAAACAAGCATTAATCTTTGTCCTTTTTATAAAGGTATCGGTCATGATTAAAAGAGGCATCTTTTTCCCCTTCCTCACAAAGACCAATAATCTTATAAAGAGGGTTTTCTTTTTCCTTCTGTTCTTTTTGCTTTTCCTGAATATATCGCTTAACTGCCTCTCTTATTATAGAAGTTTCAGTTTTTCCCATAAGAATAGCAAATTCTCTCAGATCTTTCTCTGTATCCTGATCAAAATAAACCTGCTTCCTTACTTTCATATTTGACCCCAATTCTATTTTAATGTTTTTTATAAAGATGTCAATTTAAAATAACTCTGAAATTGGGACACTTTTCATAAGACTTTCTATTTTAAGGGCTCCTGGGTATCCCACGGAAGACGGCCTCGCCATAGTTTAGTATCACCTCTAACTTCTCTGCAGCTCGGCCTCCGCTTTTTGGCTGTGCT
>JAGGTG010000269.1 GCA_021163905.1 Candidatus Aerophobota bacterium | reverse complement strand
GGAGAAAAAAGTTTACAAATAATTTTATATCTCTATAAAGATAACTTTCTTTAATAGCTAAGGAATAAGTAGCACCTTATTAAAAAATTCACTTTTTTTATACATCATTTCAAAAACTTCTCTCACCTTTTCCAACTTAAAACGATGGGTTATCAATGGTTCAACTTTTAATTTACCGATCTGCATAAACCGAAGGGAGGTCTCCCACTCGTTTTTTGGAAGGGAAGTAAAATTAGAATTCCAGCTTCCATACAAGATTAACTCTTTCCTTAAAATACTTGATATAATCCTTTCAGGAAGGGTTACATCTCCTCTCATATTTCCTAAAAAAACAACCCTACCCCCTTTCCTTGCCAGCTCTATTGCTTGCCTGAGGGTAACAGGAACACCAGCTGCTTCAATAGCTATATCTACCCCTCTTCCTTTAGTCTCCCTTTTAATCACATCCACAGGATCATCATTCCTGCTATTAATTAATTTTGTAAAACCGTATTTTTCTCCTGCAAATTTCAATTTCTTTTCCTCTATATCTATCAAAAATATATCACCCGCTCCCATTATCCTTGCCCATTGAGCTAAAAGAATACCAATAGGCCCTGTTCCCAGAATAGCCAGTTTGTCAGCTGTATCAACCTTGGCGCGTCTTAAGGCATGCAGGGCTACTGAGGCAGGTTCAGTTAAAGCTGCCTCTTCGTAACTTACATTTTCAGGAACCTTAATTAAATTATCCGCTGGAGCCCTGACATATTCAGCAAACCCTCCATTACATCTTGAACCAAGGTAGTTATAATTATCACATAAATTGTACCTGCCTATCTTGCAGTAAGCACATTTACCGCAGGGAATGAGGGGAAATACCGTTACTCTATCCCCCTTTTTTATATCTCCCGGTTTTCCCTCCGTACTGATTATCTGTCCTGATACCTCATGACCGGGAATAAGAGGAAAATAATAGGTCCCCTTTTCCATCACTCTTGGAACATCTGATCCACACACACCACAGGCCTTTACCTTAATCAAAACCTCCCCTTCACTTATACGAGGATCCTCAACCTCTTCGTACCTTAAATCACCTACACTATGAAGTACAGCTGCTTTCATCAATTATACTTTTTTAATTTACATTATTTAACATAGTTAAAAGTGGGAGGCTACAAGCCCCCCACTTTTAACCACCTTAAGATAAACTGATTATTAAAAAGAGTCTCAAATAGCTTCAGGGAAAAAGAATCCTGGCAACCTCAATTTCTATCTTATCCTTAAGAGCAGAAAATAAACTTGAGACGGTGCAGTTTATCTGCACATCCTTACTTCTGATAATAAACCCCCTCTCATTATCATCAAGCTCGGGTAAGAATTTCAATTTAGGGGTTTTCCCTTTTGATCTAACAAACTCTTCTACCTCTTTAACAAATTCCCTATCTATTATTTTACTATCCCGGGGAGAAAATATTATCTCTTCATCTCCCTGATTAAGATTGTTAAAAATTATCTGCTTCATCAGGGAAAGATACTCATCTGAATTTATGGTAAGGATTTTTTCTTTCGCCTCTTGAAAAACCTCATCCATTATTTTTTTCTTTAAATCCAGTATTTTTCTCTTTTCCTCTCTTCGCACCTGGATTAGCTTTCTTCTCATCTCATCATCTATCTCTTTTTTTCCGGCAGAAATTATTCTCTCTTTCTGTAGCTCCGCTCGCTTCAGGGCATCATCAATTATCTTCTCTTTCTCCTCTTCAGCTTCCTGCTTAATTCTTGCAACCTCAGCTTTTACCTTTTCATCGATACCTTTAAGAATATCTTCTAACCCCATTTTCTTCCTCTTTGCCTACAGTTTTATTCCATTTATCAGGAAAATAGTCACAAGCAATCCTAAAACAGCGTAAAATTCAACAAAAACTGCCAGAACCATTGCCTTCATGGAATCGGCTGGCCTTTTAACGGTTAATCCCACACCAGCTGCACAAACCTTACCCTGATGAATAGCCGAGATAAATCCTAAGACAGCAATAGGCAAGGCGGCAAAAAACAAGTTTAATCCATCAGCTATGCTTATAGCAGGAGGAGAGCCACCTAAAAGATTTATCTTCATTATCAAAAGAAAGGCTGCAATAAATCCGTAAATTCCCTGTGTCCCCGGTAAGGCTGTAAGAATGAGGTATCTTCCAAAATTCTCCGGATCCTCGGTCATAGCTCCAGCAGAGGCCTGTCCTGCATAACCAATGCCTATACTGGATCCAACACCTGCCAGACCAACTGCTAACCCGGTTCCAAGTAAAGCTAAAGCAAGACCAAATGTCATCTTTTCCTCCTTTTAAATCTTTATCCTTTTTCTCACCTGTCCTTTTTGTTCTATTTTCCTTCTAATCTTCCCTATCCCGGAAGATTTGCTACTTAAATTCCCCGAAAGTACATTCTTTAATTCTTTTATCTTATCTCTGTACTTAGCTGCTGACTCAAAATCAAGCTCTTCAGCTGCTTTTTTCATCTTTCTTTCCAGAATCTTTATCAAATCAGGAATTTCCTCTACGGATGGAATATACTCGGTTTTTTTCTCTGCAACCACCATTTTCTCGTATTTTTCAGAGGTATAAGTCTCAATATCAGCAAGAATTGACTTTTGAATAGTTCTGGGTGTAATGTTATGTTTCCTGTTGTACTCAAGTTGAATTTTTCTCCTTCTCTCTGTTTCCTCTATTGCTCTTTTCATTGATGAGGTTATCTGATTGGCATAAAGAATGACCTCTCCATCGACATTACGGGCAGCTCTCCCTGCAGTTTGAATAATAGAGGTTTCTGAACGAAGAAATCCTTCCTTATCTGCATCAAGAATGGCAACAAGTGAAACCTCGGGCAGATCCAATCCTTCTCTGAGAAGGTTAATTCCTACAAGAACATCAAATTCTCCACCCCTTAGTTCTCTTAGTATTTTTGACCTTTCTATGGTTTCAACTTCAGAATGCAGGTATCTTACCCTTATTCCAAGTTCATCCAGATACTCTGTAAGATCCTCGGCCATCCTCTTAGTTAAAGTGGTCACCAGAACTCTCTGATTTTTATCAACTCTTTTTTTAATTTCCTCAAGAAGATCATCTATTGGATTGATATTAGGTTTAACCCTTATCTTTGGATCAACAAGACCAGTTGGACGGATTAGCTGTTCCACCACCTGAGAGCTTCTACTAATCTCATAGGCAGAAGGGGTAGCTGAAACATATATAACCTGATTAATTAATCTCTCAAATTCAGAAAACTTTAAAGGTCTGTTATCATAAGCTGAGGGCAGTCGAAATCCATACTTAACCAGATTATCCTTTCTTGACCTATCACCTCCATACATAGCATGGAGTTGAGGGATAGTTTGATGAGACTCATCTATAAACATAAGGTAATCCTCGGGGAAATAATCAATCAAACATGCTGGGCGTTCCCCGGGAGCTCTTCCATCAAAATAACGGGAATAATTCTCAATTCCTGTGCAGTATCCAACTTCCCTTATCATTTCAAGATCGTATTTTGTTCTCATCTCCAATCTTTCTGCCTCAAGGAGTTTCCCTTTGCTTCGTAGTTCTTTAACCCTTTGTTTCAGCTCTTTTTGAATAGCATCAAGGGCATAGGCTATTCTATCGGGAGGAGCAAGATAATGGGTGGCTGGATAAATATATATTTCCTCTATCTTTTCTTTGGTTTTACCTGTTACAGGATCAAAAAGGGAAATTCCCTCAACCTCATCTCCCCATAATTCAACTCTTACAGCCTCATCCTCATAGGCAGGGTATATTTCAATAAGGTCTCCCCTTACCCTAAACTTACCTCTTGAAAAATCTATATCATTTCGCTCATATCTTATCTCCACCAGCTTTCTGAGTATCTTCTGTCTTTCTATTTCCTCTCCTACCTTCAGATAAAGCATCATCTCGCGATAATCCTTAGGATTTCCAAGACCATAGATACAGCTAACACTGGCAACAACAATGGTATCTGATCGCTCCAGAAGACTTCTTGTTGCTGAATGACGTAACATATCGATTTTTTCATTTATAGAGGCATCCTTTTCAATATAGGTATCAGTTTGAGGAACATAAGCCTCAGGCTGGTAATAATCGTAATAAGAGACAAAATACTCAACTCGGTTATTGGGAAAAAGAGAGGAAAATTCACTGAAAAGCTGTGCTGCAAGAGTTTTGTTGTGAGAGATGATTAAGGTAGGCTTATTCACATTTTTTATAACATTGGCCATGGTAAATGTTTTCCCGCTACCAGTAACCCCTACCAGGGTTTGTTCTCTGTATCCTCTAAGAACTCCCTCTGTTAACTTCTCAATAGCCTGAGGTTGATCTCCCTGTGGTTTGAGATGAGTTACAAGTTCAAATTTTCTCTTTTTCATAAAAAATTTATCTCCAGAGGGCTATTTTACTTCTCCTCGAAAATTTTTCTGTACTCTGGCACTACATCCCGGGTAAAAAGCTTTATCCCCTCTTCTGTTTTGGGATGCTGCATCATTTCCTTAATAACAGAAAAAGGTATGGTAGCAATATGGGCTCCTGCCTGGGCTACCTCTCTTACCTGTCTGGCATTACGCATACTTGAGGCAATTACCTCAGTCCCAAATCCGTAGTTGCTGTAGATTTGAACAATCTGTGCCACCAGATCCACCCCACTTGAGATACCATTGTCTTTACCAAAATTTGCTCCCCTTATGATCTCTTCATTCTGGTACAGCTCATCCACCCTTTCTCCCTGATCTATATAATCTTCAATACTTTCCTCAAGAGCCTGGTATCTTAACTCCTCTATTAATTCAAAATCAAAATAATCACCTTTTTTAAAGCTAATCCCCAGATTTTTTCTGATGTAATCATCTACCCTGCCGGCAAAGGGACTTGCGTATCTTGCCCCTGCTTTTGCAGCCAGAAGAGCCTGTTCTGGAGTCATTATCAGGGTACAGTTAACCGGTATATCCCTCTCGCTTAACTTCTTTATTGTCTTTAAACCTTCAAAGTTTGTATAAGAGCACCCCTGAACAAATGTGTTAATTGGTATTTTTATAACCACGTTCCCTGCAACTTTGTTAAATCTCTCATAAAGGAAAATAGCCTCCTTAAACATCTCATCTGATGTAAGACTTATAACCTCCAGACTAACAGGGTGTCCCTTTCCAGCTGTTTTCAGTATCTGCTCAATATAGGTAAGCATATCCACCTTCTCTCCTTTTTCTTTTAAAGCATCAACTGCTCTTTTTATAAGGGATGGGTTTGTTGTAACTCCATCCACAATTCCCCAACTGCAGGCCTCTTTAATTTCATCAAGCTTAGCTGTATCAACAAAAATTTTCATTTTTCACTCCTGACTCTCTATTATTCCTGATTTAATATTAAATATATTCATAACATTTTACATTAGTTATACCATATCGTCAAGAAGAATCGCCCTGAAATTGGGACACCTTTCATAAGACTTTTTATTTTATGGGCTCCCTGGGTATCCAACGGATTAATTGAGGGGGAATACTTTCCCCCTCAACGCTTCGCTTCGCTCGCTGCTCCCCCTTAAATAAGGAAAAGTCTAATACTTTCCTGTAAAATCAAGCCA
>JAGGTG010000035.1 GCA_021163905.1 Candidatus Aerophobota bacterium | reverse complement strand
TATTCTTTATGTTTTCCATTATAGCCCTTGCAGGAGCAGTTTTCTCTTTCTTCTGCCTTTCCTCTTAATGAATTATACTCTCGTTGAAGGTTTTAAGAATAATTCATGTTTTTCTTAAGTACTCATCTATGCTCCTTGCTGCTATCTTACCAGCCCCCATTGCCGCTATTACCGTTGCTGCTCCAGTTACAATATCTCCTCCAGCAAATACCTGGGGTATGCTTGTCCTGTATGTCTTATCATTTACCTCAATATATCCTCTTTTGTTAACTTTGAGTTCAGGGGTGGTCTGAGATAAAAGAGGATTTGCCCCCTGTCCAATTGCTACAACAACAGTATCAACGGGTATTTCAAACTCGGATCCTTTAATCGGGATTGGCCTTCTTCTTCCACTCTCATCAGGTTCTCCAAGCTGCATCTTTATACAACGCATTCTGTTAAGATTCCCTTCCTTATCTCCGAGAAAGGCAACGGGAGTTGTTAAGAACTGAAATTTTATTCCCTCCTCTTCGGCATTTATTATCTCTTCTTCTCTTGCCGGCATTTCCTTTCTTGATCTTCTATATATTACATTCACTTCCCGGGCACCAAGTCTTAATGCCACCCTTGCAGAGTCCATAGCAACATTTCCACCACCAATTACCGCCACTTTTTGTTTTATCTTAATTGGTGTGGCATATTCAGGAAATAGATAGGCTTTCATTAAATTTACCCTGGTTAAAAACTCATTTGCAGAATAAACACCATTTAAATCCTCTCCCGGAATACCTAAAAAATGAGGAAGTCCTGCTCCTGTTCCAACAAAAATAGCAGAGAAACCCTCATTTTCAAGGAGTTCTTTTATGGTAAAGGTTTTACCAATTAAAACATTGGTGTGGATCTCAACACCCAGGCTCTCAATGTACTTTACCTCTCTTTCCAGGATGGCCTTTGGCAATCTAAACTCAGGTATGCCGTATCTCAATACCCCTCCTGGTTTATGAAGAGCCTCAAATACAGTTACTCTATAACCCATTCTCGCAAGATCTGCTGCCGCTGTTAAACCAGCAGGTCCTGATCCAACTACAGCTACCTTTGGAGCATCTGGAGAGGGAGAATTATTTACAGGCTGTTCTACAGGATGGGACATTTCCCAGTCAGCAACAAATCTTTCCAATCTTCCTATAGCTACAGGTTCTCCCTTTTTACCTCTCACACACATAAGCTCACACTGGTCTTCCTGAGGGCACACCCTTCCACAGACAGCTGGAAGGTTATTCTTTTCCTTTATCTTATTTATGGCACCCCTGAAATTACCCTCACTTATCAATTTTATAAAAGCAGGAATGTCAATTTCAACGGGACAGCCCTTTATACAAGGAGGGTTTTTACACTGAAGACATCTTTTTGCCTCTTGTATAGCCTGTTCAGCTGAATACCCCAGAGCTACCTCATTAAAATTTTTTATTCTCTCCTCTGGATTTTGTTTGGGTATGGGAGTTTTGGTTTTTTGGGGATTAGGCAATTTGATCCTCCTTTTACCAATTTTATATTTTAATTTCTCGGGCTCGATAAATCAATCCCTAAGTTTAACCTGTATTTTTATAGGGGCTTGATTTATCAAACCATCTTATTCATAAGTGATTTTATCCTTGGGTAAATAGGGAACTTTTATAAATACAACTTTTACCTCATCCTGCGTGTCATTTAAAATATCGTGTTTTTCTAAAGGTTCTACCCTGAACGCATCCTTTTCTTTTGCCCTGTACTCTTTATCATTAATCAGGACTTTAGGGGATCCTTTTATAAAATAAAAAGTCTCCTCAACTTCTCTATGACCATGTAGGCCCATATTCTGTCCGGGTTTTAAAAGAATAACCCCCCAGTCTATTCTTGGCCCTCTCATAATGTACTTTACTCCCCAGTCCCCTCCTCTAAACTCACATTCTTCCTCATTTACTTTTTGCATCTTGTCCCCCCTTGATTTTTGTGTACTAAATTAAATTACTTTTTTCAGAATATTTTCCAGATCCTCATCAGTTGCCTCTCTTGGATTTTTTGCCATACTGCCACTTCTTGATTTTTTCACCAGAACAGGTATATCTTCTTTTTTTATTCCCCACTCTTTAAATGTAAGAGGGATTTTTAATTTATTAAGAAGATCTCTGATAATATCCGGAACATCTTCACCCCTTTTTACTCCTATCTTTTTAGCTATTATGTCCATTTTCTCTTTACAAACCGGAAGATTATACTCAAGAACCCAGGGAAGGAGAACTGCACAGGCAAGACCATGGGGAATATTGTAATGAGCCCCAAGGGGATGGGAAAGTCCATGGACAGCTCCAAGGCCAGAGTTTGAGAAAGCCATGGCTGAAAGCAAACTTCCAAGAGCAACCTTTTCCCTTGTACTTATATTACTTCCATCCTCAAATGCTAACGGTAGGTTATAGAAAATAAGCTCTATTGCTCTCAAGGCAAGTGTATCAGTTATAGGATTAGACCCCTTTGAAATAAATGATTCAATAGCCTGGGTAAGAGCATCCATTCCAGAGTGGGCAGTTAGGGAAGGAGGGCAGGATAAGGTTAGTTCGGGATCAACAAGAGCAACTTTTGCTATCATAAAGGGACTGCGAATACTTTTCTTTAACTTTTTCTCTCGATTGGTTAAAACAGCGTTGTTAGTTATCTCTGCCCCGGTTCCAGCAGTTGTAGGAACTGCTACAAAGGGAAGACCGGGTCTTTTTATCTTGAGTTTTCCCTCGTGATAGTCCTCCAGAGTACCATCTTCTTTTGCAATGACAGCTATAGTTTTTGCAGAGTCCATAGCACTTCCTCCCCCAAGACCTATAACTACAGATACATCTTTTTTCCTTGCCTCATCTATCCCTTCAGCTACTGTAGTTAATGAGGGGTCATGCTCTACCTTGTCAAAAAGCTCAACATCTATTTGGTTTGATGAGAGCTGATTAATCACTTTTTCTAAAATACCACTTTTTCGCATTGCAGAGCGCCCTGTTACAAGTAGAGCTTTTGATCCAAGACTGCCAACCCTTTCTCCAAGCTGATTTATAACTCCTTTTCCAAAGATAATATGCTGGGGATACATCAATGAGATCATTTTTTAATTTCTCCTTTTGTATTTTTCTTTGGGATATCCAACCGGTATTACATAAACAGGATCAAAATTTTGAGGTATACAAAGTACCTTTTTAACTTCTCTATCCCAGAATGCACCAATAGGTACAGACACAAGTCCTAAGGATACTGCCTGCAGGGATATATTTTGTCCACAATGGCCTGCTTCTATCCAGATATATCTTATTCCTCTTTCCCCGTATTTCCAGGTTATTCTTTCATAGTCTGCACTTATTGAAATTACAAGAGGAGCCTGGGCAATAAATACCTGACTAAGGCAGGCATCTGATAGTTCTTCAGAATAATCACCTTTTGTAACAGGCTCAAGTCCGTGCTGAAAAACAACATAACTGTAAATTCCCCTTTCCAGTCCATTAATATTCTTTACAACTACATAGATTTCCAGAGGATATAAAGCTCCAGCTGAAGGGCAGGATCTTCCAAAACCTCCCTCTCCAGTAATTCCCTGGGCAGCCCATAGGAGTTGAGACAAATCCTGTAAAGAAAGTGCTTGGGCTGAGAAATCCCTTACAGATCTTCTCTTATTTATAGCTTCCTCAACAGACATTCTTCCTCTTTTTTGTGGTTCAGGTAAGTTTATCATTGTTTTATTTTTTACCCTCCGCATAACTTATGAGGGGTATATCCTGCTTTAAAAGCCTCCTTTTTTGTTTTAAAGATGATCTTATTTTCACTTTTTATCCTCTTGGCTTGCCAGCATCCTGCCTCGTGAAATAATCTGGACTTTAAATTTCCAACATACCAGGGATACTCCTTTTTCTCTTTTGCCAGAATAGTGCCTTCCTCCTCTATCAATTCATAATCAAGAGGAACAAGCAATTTTTTCCTTACCTTTTTGGGTAAGGCATCCAGAGATACAAATATATAGGGTTGAGTTTCTCTTGAGGATCCTACCCTTATCCATCCCGAAGAGTGAGCACCGGCTACTATGGCTCCAATTTTACCTTTGCTATCCCGGGCAAGTTGAGCCCATGCAGGAGTGTAGTGAGGTTTTTTCTCTTTTAAGTTTAAAATTGTCTGGACTCGAAATCTTTTCCTTTGCCCCCATTTATCTTTTAAGAAAAGGGTTTTAACTGGTACGTACTTTCCTCCTACCTTTATTGATGGAACTCCAGATTCCCTCCATATCATTTCATTTTTTTCTTTTTTCCTGAAAAAATAAGGTTATATCCTTTGGATGAGGTGGACAGCCGGGGATGTAGTAACCCTTATCTTTGTATTTTTTTGTACATACACCTATGTTTACAAGCTCCCCTTCAAGCTTATCTGGTATGTGAACTAACTGCCCAAAGATAATTGAGTAGCCTTTTAAAATATCCAGATTTCCCTCTCTTTCCAGATTGCTGATAAGAGCTTCCATAGTGTGTCTACATCCACTGCAGGCTCCCTTCTCGTGAATGAATATTCCTCTTTCCCTGTACTTGCTAAAATCCAGCCTTACCTGTTTAAAAGGTCTTATTACACTATTTAACTTCTCTCCCACTACCTCTATTTTAGATATATCTCCACATCCAAGTCCCTGCTCTTTTGCCAGTTTTACATACTCGATTTCCATAGGGTTAATTCCCATTACAGTAGCAGCTACAGTATCTGCAGCTACAGTATCTTTTGAGGTAATTATTATCCCAAGATTCACCGGATCTCCATGTGTTGGACCAAGACCTTCCATTCCAACTGTTCCATCTATAATGGTTATATCGGGGAAAGCCACCTTATTAAGGTCAACTATAGCCTGGGAAAGTCCCCATTTGTGAAATCTTTTTTTATCTTCCTCCTGAATTACACCTTTTATATTTTTAAGTCCAAGAGTTGCTGGAAACACATCATGGGTTTTCATCACCGGAACGTTTATTACAACATCTGCTTCCAGAAAAATACGGGGTAGCTTGATCCGATGTATGACTTTTCCTCCTGGTATGGGAACTGGTATCCATTCACTTTTTTTAAAATTAACAAGTTCCGCTTTTACATCTTTTGCTATATCCCGCAGGCCTGTTTCATCAAAAGCCTTTTCTGTATTGTAACCAACTGCAGACCCGTCTGCTATGATTATTCTTTTTGCTCCCTCCTCCCTTGTCATCTTACATATTGCCTTTATCAGAATGGAATTAGTTGTAATACCTGTTTTATAATGAGCTGGTTTAATCAAGTTTGGTTTAACAATGACTGTATCTCCCCGGCAGATGGTGGTCTCCAATCCTCCAATTAAATCAAGACCTTTTCTTAAAGCCTCTTCTATATCCTGTAAATTATTTATATCTTTACACTTTACTATAGAGACCGTTGGCTCCATTAATTTTACCCTTTGATTTTTATAGAATTGTTAAACTTCTCTTCTCCCTCAGGAAAAGAAAATTTTTTCTTTTTATGTTTTTATAAGAGTTTTTCATCACCCGAATACCTTTTAATCTATGGGATTAATCTATGGGAATGTCCTCTGCTTTTTTCTTTATCGGCCACCTTAACTCAATTAGCCCAGGTTTTAAAAGTTTTGCCTTTATCTCTTCCTTTTTAACCTCTGGATTTATTCTTATCCTTAGTATGTGCTGGTCCTCTG
>JAGGTG010000177.1 GCA_021163905.1 Candidatus Aerophobota bacterium | reverse complement strand
AAAGAGGTAAAGACCATGGCAGAGCTTGCAAGTATATATGGATCATCCTACTTGACAGGAAAAGATTTATCCTTAAATTATTGCAAAAGAGGATGTAATTTATGAACGGGCAAAAAATAAATGGAAAGGAGAAGTTATGGAAAATAGAAATTGGCAGGGAAAATGATGTTTACACCTTCTATATTGTTTCCGTCCAAAAACCCATGATCATTTTTGAATCTCCCCTTGGAAAGTTGAGAAGGATATTTGAAATATTTCCCCAAAAATCCCAGCCTCAGCAACCCCCCATTTTTTTCGTATCCTCTAAGGAAAACGCTACAGTTGAGCTGGCAGAGAAAATGCACGGATATAAGCTTCAGAAAATCACCCCTGATAGCATAGTTTTATCTGTAGATAATCCTCAAAACAAAGACTTATATGAGATTTCTCTTTTTAAAAGAAAGCAAAGAAGTTTTATTAGAAAAAAATATATCCTTGCGGCTCACAAAAAAGAAATTATCAAAATATCACAGGATTTTAAGAAAGACTATATAGTAACAGTTAAAAAAGCTAAAAAAATGGATTGTTACCCAATTCTTAGTCTGACGGAAAATGAGATAGTTTTAAAGAGGGTAAAATGATAAGATTTGAAATTAAGTTACATAAAGTACTCGTGTAACTTTTTTTGTTTTGCTATCTCTCTTAGCTGACTTAAAACTTTAGCCTCTATCTGCCGGATCCTCTCCCTTGTAACACCGTATCTTTCTCCTATCTCCTGAAGGGTACAATCCCAGCCATCTTCAGTACCAAATCTAAGTTTCAATATTTCCCTTTCTCTATCATCCTTTACCTGTTTAATAAGTTCCTCTATCTCCTGTTTAAGATACTTTAAATTAACTTCCTCAAAAGGGCAGGTAGCCTTCTCATTTTCTATCAGCTCAATGAGATAACTATCCTCCTCTTCTCCTATTGGAGTGTCCATAGAAGTTGATCGTATTATCACCTTTTGTACCCTCTCCACCTTTTCAAGAGAAATTCCGCAGCGCTCAGCTATATCTCTGGCCGTTGGAGGCCTCCCGAGTTCCTGCTCCAGCTCCTGAGATATACGATTCACCTTTTTTATAAGTTCGGTTATATGTATGGGAACACGGATCGTTCGAGATTGATCTGATATAGCCCTTGATAAGGATTGTCTTATCCACCAGCTCGCATAAGTGCTAAAGCGATTACCTCTTTTGTAGTCAAACTTATCTACTGCACGGGAGAGCCCGATATTGCCTTCCTGAATTAAATCAAGAAAGGGAACCCCTCTTCCCGTATACTTTTTAGCGAAACTCACCACCAGTCTGAGATTGGCTTTTATCATCTTATCTCTGTAGGTCTCATAATAACAGTTGGCCTTCCTTATCTCTTCACGAAGAGAAACAAAATATTCTCGATCTTCAGGGGGATGTAAGAGTTTACTTTCCTCTTCTGATATTTGAATTACCAGATTGGTGATTTTCTTTATCTTTTTAAATTTTTTCCTTAATCCTCTAAGATCCTCCTCTTTTAGTCCTTTATTTTTGACAAGCGTGAGAAGGTAATTATTTCTCTGGAAAAGGTCTACTATTTCTATAATTTTATTGCGCAAAACTCTTCTACTTTCCTTTATTTTCCTTCCGTATTCCCTTTCCTCCTCCGCTGATAAAAGAGGGGTTTTTCCTATTTCCTGAAGATACCTGCCAATACCATCTCCAGTTTCTCCGGAAAGAGACTCGGGTTTAACAAGTTCCTCATTCTCTTCCGGAATTATCTCTATACCTTCTTGCTCTATTATGTTAAAAAGATCCTCAATTTCCATTCCCTCGCTTTTATACGCAGCCTCCTCCACTTCTTTATCGGTAAGTCTACCTTCCTTTTCTCCTTTTTCAAGGAGCTTTTTTATATTCTTTTTCATATATCCCCCCTCCCTATTTATCTCAATATGCTTTTTCTAAGTTGAATTAATTGTTGACAGTACTCTTTTACCCTATCTTCCTCTCCTCGATATTCAGATTCCCTGATCATTTTATAAAGTTGCTGGATTTTTCTCTGATACGATCTTCTTTTTAAACTTTGAACTATCTCCATTGCCATCTGTCGAAGATCTACTCCCTCAAGAGAAGAATCCTCAATAGTAAGAGAAGAAATTAAAGAACTAAGCTCCTCATCATTAACACGGGTTATTAGATGAGAAGGAGAGGTTAGGCCACCTGTAAAAATTTCCTGAGCAAGTCTCTGGCAAAGAGGATGGGTAAAATCATCGACAGAAAAACTATCTTTAACCACATCAACCACATCTTTTCCATGAAGCATAACTTGAAGCAGGCGTTTTTCAATTTCTTCCTGTTCAGGAATTTCAAATTTTATAACAGGCGAAAAAGAAAATCCCCCTTTTTTTCTTAAAAACCTCTTAAACTCTGATCTTAACGACTCCTCATTTAAATTAAGGCTTTCAGATATTTTTCTAAAAGCATCATCCAGAATATGTCTTGAGGTTATTTTTTCCAGGGTAAAAAAGAGAGAATTTAATATCTCGAGTTTTTTCTCCAGAGAAAGAGATATCTCCTTCCCCAGGGCTTTATTGATTCTGTAATCAATATAAGATAGGGCTGCCTCCTTTGCCTTTAAAAATTCCCCCTTACCTTTTTTACGAACAAGTTCTGCTGGATCCTCTCCAGAGAAAGATATAACTTTTATCTGGAGATCATTTTCAAGCAAAAGATCAATACCCCTAAGAGTTGCAGCCTCTCCTGCAGTATCCTCATCATAGGCAAGAAAAACTCTACTCGCATATCTTTTAATCATTCTAACCTGAGGGATGGTAAGTGAGGTTCCAAGGGAGGCAACTACATTTCTTATTCCTTCCTGATGAAGAGCAATAACATCTGTATACCCTTCCACCAGGATAGCCTCTCCTTCTTTTCTTATATACTCACGGGCAATATTTAACCCGTAGAGGTTTTTCCCTTTATCAAACACAGGTGACTGAGGAGAATTTAAATATTTGGGCAGGGAATCATCAAGAACTCTCCCTCCAAAACCTATGATTTTACCCGAAAGAGAAAATATGGGAAATACTATACGCTCACGGAAGTAAGGATAGTACTCCTTTCCCCTAACTGTTATAAGACCAAGTTCCTTTAGTTTATCAACAGGAAAACCCTGTTTTTTGCAAAAGTCAATGAATAATCGGGGATAAGGTGCCCAACCTAATCTGAAAAGATCAATCACCTCATCTTTAAATCCCCTTTTGTAAAGATACTCTCTGGCAGACTTATTTTTTCTTAACTGATTTTGAAAAAACTCTGTTACCTTTTCATTTATTCTGTAAAGTTGCTCCCAGTATCCCGGAGTTTCCTCTCTAAGAGAAACAGGTATTCCAACCTTCTCTCCCAAAAGCTTTACGGCTTCAGGGAAACTGATGTTCTCCCATTTCATAAGAAAAGTAAATACATTTCCACCAACTCCACATCCAAAACAGTGGAAAACCTGTTTTGCAGGTGAGACTATAAATGAAGGGGTTTTTTCCTCATGAAAGGGGCAAAGAGCTTTATAGTTTTTTCCGGCCCTGGTTAGTGGAATGTACTCAGAAATTAACTGTACGATATCTACCTGCTGAGATATACGATCAATTACCTCTGGTGAAATATACTGGTTCATTTATCCCCACTCTTTTGGTATAAAGTACTTCTCAAACTCATTTAAGGCGTATCTGTCAGTCATTCCCGCAATATAGTCCACTACAGCTCTTTCTATACCTTCCTCCTTTGCAATTTCTTTAAAAAAGGGTGGAATAAACTGAGGATGTCTCAGGTAAAATTGATAAAGGTTGATAACAATCCGAGAGGCTTTTTTAATTTCGTTAACCAGTACCTTTTTTTGATAAACTTCCCTGTACATAAAATCTCTCAGCTCATTAAAAGCTTCGAGAACCGGGGTACTCATTTCAAGGTGGGGTTTATCCTGACTGTTAAATACCACGTCCTTAACCATGGTATTGATTCTTTCTCTTGAGTTTTTCCCCAGTATTTTTACCGAGCAAGAGGGAAGATCCTTCTCACTTATAAGTTTTGCTCTGATAGCATCATCTATATCATGATTGACATAAGCCAGAGGGTCGGCTATTTTTACAACCTCAGCCTCAAGAGTGTGAGGTGCATTTCTGGCATTTTTACTTAAAATCTTCTCACCTTCCTGTGAATGATTGAGAATACCGTCTTTTACCTCCCAGGTGAGATTGAGTCCACCTTCTCCTTCGAGTTTTTCTACTACTCTTAAACTCTGCTCATTATGACGAAATCCGCCGGGATAAACTTTATTTAAAGCTTCCTCTCCTGTATGGCCAAATGGCGTATGTCCAAGATCATGACCAAGAGCAATAGCCTCTGTCAGGTCTTCATTTAACCTGAGAGCTCGAGAAATAGTGCGGGCAATCTGGCTAACTTCCAGAGTATGGGTCAATCTCGTACGATAATGATCGCCAAAAGGAGCAATAAAAACCTGTGTTTTATGTTTTAGGCGTCGAAAGGATTTAGAATGGATAATTCTATCTCTATCTCTTTGAAATTCCGTTCTAAGAGGACATGGCTCCTCATATTTTTCTCTTCCTCTGGTATTAGAACTTTTTGTAGCGTAAAAAGAGAGATTCTTCTCCTCCCATTCCTGTTGTGCTATACGATCAAAGATCCCCCTTGTCTTTACTTTTTCCACCAGATCATCATCCAAGTTACTGAGCATTGATAAATTAGCTATTCAATTTAATTTTTTTCAAGCTAAGATTCTGCAGTTTAGATGGGTTAAGTTTTTCTATAAATTTTTTTGCTTTTCCGGGAGTTATAGAAACTATACTATCATAAACAAAAGGGCATACTCTCATAATGTATGGTTTGAGAATAGACCCTTTACTCCAGCTATTAAGATTTTTTGCAAAAGGAGAAATGGTCAAAAGGATTAAAATCACACTACAGACCAGTGCTCCCTCTGCAAGACCCAGGATAGATCCTCCAGCTTTCTCTACTCCCCGAGTAAAAGGATGCCGGGAAAGCAGATTATGAATCACTATACCAGCTATTGCTCCGAGGATCGCTATTCCCCCGAAAATAATTATAAAAGCTATTATGTTAGATATTTTTAAGGACAGGATCCCAAATTGGCTGGAAATAGCTCTGCCTAACTGTTGATAGCGATTTATACCCAACACAACTCCTAAAATAATACCGGCAAGTCCTATTCCCTCTTTAAACAACCCTTGCAAAATGCCCCGCACAACGAATAGCAAAATAATAACTCCCAGTACTATATCCAACAAATTCATGGGACTTTTATGGTTAGTTTATCTAAGAGCTGCTTCAGTTTTTGTTTTGCTTTTAAATTTTTTTGCTTGAGACTGAAAATCTCCGCTGCAAGATTAAGGCAAGCAAGTACACAGATTTGGTCAAAACTTTTATCAGGGGTTGAAGATGCAATCTCTCTTATCCTCTCATCTACATAGGCTGCAATTTGCCTTAAAGAATACTCATCTTCCTCGCTATCGGATTTTAAATTATACTCTCTGTTATAAATTGTAACCTTTACCCCAATTTTACAGCTTTGTTTTTGTTTATATTAATATAAAAATTTAAGGCTGTGTCAACCTTTTTGCCCTTCTCCAGTTTCGGGAAAAATTTTAGGATCTCTTAAGGTGAGCTTATCTTATTAA
>JAGGTG010000119.1 GCA_021163905.1 Candidatus Aerophobota bacterium | reverse complement strand
GCTCCAGGGATCAGTTATGTTAAGGTGGTTGTAACAACCGCCGCTACCAAGGCAACTCTGGGTAAAGCTACAGGAATTAACTTTAGTGGCGGCACTTGGTCAGCAGGTGTTAATACAACACTAAATATCAATGGGACAAGCGTGAGCATAACTAGTGGAATGTCGGCTGGTCAGATAATAACCGCCATAAATAACGCGATGAGTGGAGCTGGACTGAGCATAAGAGCTGTGTTTTTCTCTGGAGACAGTATAGTCAGTAGCCCTACCAAGACTAACAGTGGATACATTGCTTTACAAGCTACTGGTTATGGGGATGACTATCTGATAGATCTTTACGATTCAGGAGGGATAATAGTTAGTACTGGAGCTGGAACTTTCACACATAATGCCCGTGGGACCAACATAGGAGGATACTTCGAGTATAAGAGAGTTGATACCAGTGGAACAACCTATACCCGTGTTAATGCTACAGGTGATGGCCTTACCTTGGAGGGAAATGATGATACTGCCCTGGATGGGCTGCAGATCACCCTGAATCCCAGTTACAATTCTGCAGCTACATACATAGATGTGGTAAGACTTTACGGAGATACAACTCAATTTCAAATTGGAGCAAATCAGGGAGAAACCTACTCCTTTACTATTGGTAATATGACGCCATCGGAGCTGGGTTCTGATTATACCACCAATCACGATGCCGGTCAGAGGGGTCTGCTTGCCCTTAAAACAGGTGGTGATTATGCACTGGCCAGTGATCCCCAAAGTGCCATAAGTGTTATTGATGAGGCTATTTCCGATGTCTCTAACGAGAGAGCAAAACTCGGAGCTATTCAGGCACAGGTTCTTGAGAGTAACTATCGTAACTTAGGAATTACCAGAGAAAATCTACAGGCATCCGAATCTCGAATTAGAGATGTTGATATGGCCAAGGAGATGATGGAGTTCACCAAGAACAACGTCTTGACTCAAGCTGCAACAGCGATGCTGGCTCAGGCTAATACCCTACCAAATACAGTACTCACACTGCTAAGGTAAAAATTTAGCTCTAAGAATGATTTGAGGAGAGGGTAATACCCTCTCCTCTTAATAATAAATAATAGTCCTTTGCTCTAAAGGTAAAAAATGGCAGAGCCTACTCAGTACGTTACCGGGATTGCATCTAACATTCAATGGGATCAAGCAATAGATGCTCTTCTTTCCCGGGATCATGCCTATATTGACTCTCTCCAGCAAAAGATAAATGATAACAATACAGAGCTAACTGCCTGGGGTTCTATAACCGCAGAGCTTTTAACCATTCAGAACTACGCTACCATTTTATCTCAATCATCAACTTTTCAGGCTAAAAGTGCAACATCAAGCAATGAAAATCTTGTAACTGCAACTGTAAATGGATCTGCACAGGTAGGATCCTATCTTTTAAAAGTCTATCAGCTTTCCAAAACCCATCAGCTTACCTCCCGGGGATTCCAGTCTACTGATGCTACAGTAGCATCTGCAGGTGATACTATAACAATAGAGGTGGGGAATGGATGGGTTGATAAAAAAACATCTGTTGAGTGGCTTAATGGACAACAGGGTATTCAAAGAGGTTCTATAAAGATAACAGATAGATCCGGTGCTTCTGCAACAATCGATCTATCCGGTGCTTTAACCATTCAGGATGTTATTGATGCCATAAATAATAATGCTGATATTTCTGTAACTGCAGAGATTGACTATGATTCGGGTTACAATGTAGGTGATGCAATCAAACTCACCGATACATCAGGTGGAACGGGAAATTTTATAGTTGATGAGGTAAATGGAGGGACAACAGCTCAGGATCTTGGTATTTATACAGGATCAAGTGGAGTTGCTTCAAGTGTAATTCATGGAGAGGATATAAATGATATCACTTGGGATACACCACTTGATCTTTTAAATGATGGAACAGGTGTTTACAAGGGTTCTATTCAGATTACCGATAGAGCAGGCAATGTGGACACAATTGATCTTTCATCTGCAACCACCCTGCAGGATGTTAAAGATTTAATTGAGGCAGGGCCCAATACAAATGTTGAGGTTCAGATAAATCCTGATACCAATGGTATTACAATTCATGATTTAAATGCCTCTCCCACTCAGGATTTAATTATCGATGAGGTAGGAGGAGGAACAACAGCTCATGATCTTGGTATTTATACAACAGGTGTGGCAGGAGATAGAGTGGGGGATCGAATTATTCCCGGGCTTAATACGATCCTTTTAAAAACATTAAATGGAGGAAGTGGAGTTGGATCAGTTACGGGAGACGATTTCCAGATAACCCAGAGGGATGGGACTACATTTAATGTTGATATAAGTAGTGCCGAAACCCTGCAGGATGTTATTAATCTTATAAATAACGCAACAGGAAATACAGCTGTTACCGCTTCTTATGATAGGGAAGGTAACGGAATTCTTTTAACCGATACATCAGGTGGAACGGGAAATTTTTCTGTTACTTCTCTTAACGGGAGTTCTGCTGCCTCAGATCTGGGAATAGAGAAAAGCGTTTCCTCCAACACTCTTGAAGGGGATGATTTAAATCCCCAGTATATTGCCCGTTGTACAAGACTGGATGATCTCAATGGAGGGCAGGGAGTGGATGCCAATAAGATCAAGATCACCGATCGTTCCGGGGCATCTGCGGAGATAGACCTTTCTGATGCTGAAACAATAGGGGATGTTCTTGACGCAATTAACTCAGCTTCTGGAATTGATGTTACAGCAAGTATAAATTCTCAGGGAAACGGGATCTTAATTACCGATAATACAGGGCTAACCGTATCTCCTCTCAAGGTGGAGGAAGCAGGAGGGACAACCGCCAGGGACCTAAATATCCTTCAGAGTACTAATAGTAACAGTATTGATGGTAGTTTTGAGACTACAATCACTCTCACATCTGATGATACTACTCTCCAGGGGATAATGAATGCTATAAATGATGCCGATGCAGGAGTATATGCATCCATAATTGACGATGGGTCTGGAATAAATCCTTACCATCTTGTTATTACAAGTAGTAGAAGTGGTGATACGGGAAGAATGATAGTTGACCCTACATTCTCAGCAGGAGAAGCTCTTGAGCTTACAAGCACCATCTCGCCTCAAAATGCGGCAATAGCTGTGGGGGAGGGGACAAATAAGCTTTTAGTTAGTAGTAGCTCCAATCAAATTAATGATGCTATCCCGGGAGTTACTCTCAATCTTGTTGATGCCGATCCTGATACAACTGTCAATATTAATGTAGCAGCTGATATTGAAGGGATAAAGCAGTCCATTACAAATTTAATAGATGCCTACAACAGCTTTATAGATGATGTTGATCAACAGCAAAGTTACGATGCCGATACAAAACAGGAAGGAGGACCTTTATTTGGCAGTATAACCCTTACAAATATCCGTAATCAACTTGTTCAGGCATTAACCGACCCTATAGAAGGTTCAGCTTCCCTGACCTCAATATTTGATCTTGGAATCACAACTGATCTTACAGGTCATCTTAACGTTGATGATGCTACACTGACCCAGGTTTTAAATAATAATCTTGATGGAGTAAAAGAGCTTTTTTCCCAATCTCAAAATGTAGCTTTGTCTTCTTTTGGAACAACTGTTAGTGCATCCTCAACATACTCAAGTGATTATAATGTTGAAAGTGTAAACAATGGGGATACCTCTTCTGATAACTGGGGAAGTTCTGGCGGGGGATGGATGGATGGAACTCAATCCAGTTTCCCTGATTATCTTACCTTGATCTTTAACGAAGTGCGGACTTTAAGTAAGGTAAAAATTTATACCTTAGATTCAGCAACTTATCCGGCATCTTCATATGGAATAAAGGATTATGAACTTCAGTATTTAACCCCGGGAGGAGATCCCGATAATGAAGATGACTGGGAAACCTATACAACAGTTACCAATAACACTGAGGGGACAATAACCCATTATCCCTCAATTTCAACTGAGGCTATAAGATTAAAGATAAATGACAGTAATGATGGTCAGTATTCGCGTATCGTTGAATTCGAAGCTTATCAAAATACAGGTATTGCAGGAAGACTGAAGGATCTCTTAAGTTCTATAACTGACGCCACAACAGGCCTTATTGCCAATATAGAGGATGGTCTTTTATCTCAAAATGAGGATTATCAGCAAAGGATTGAGGCTCAACAGGAACTTCTGGATATGAAAAGGGAAGCTCTGTGGAGAAAATTTACCCAGATGGAGCAGTATCTCAGTATAATGCAGGCTCAAAGCTCCTGGTTATCACTGCAGGTAAATTCACTGAATAATATGAACAGAAATAGATAGTAAAAAATAAATCATCAGTTTAAGGGAGTTAATTTATGGGACAGGCTGATGTATTAAAAAAATATAGAGAAATGGAAATAAAAACAAGTTCTCCGGCTAAATTAATTCTCATCCTGTATAATGAGGCGATTAAGTGTTTAAATAGAGCGAAGGAAAAGATAAAAGTTAAGAATGTAGAGGAAAGTAACGATCTTCTTATAAGAGCGCAAAAAATAATCAGAGAGCTGATGTGTTCTCTTAATCTCAAGGTTGGAGAGATAGCTACCAGGTGGTATAGTTTGTATGAGTATATTTATTACAGATTAATCCAGGCCAATCTTCAAAAAGATGTTCAAGTTATCGATGAAGCTCTGGATCTTCTTAAGCCACTAAGGGATGCCTGGATTAAAGCTATGGAGGAGGTAAATGAAAATCGTAATTGATGGATTTGAGGATCTAGTCATAGCTGAGGAGGATGAAACACTGAGGCAATTACTTGTCCAATTAGACAAATGGATAAGGGAAAATAACAGGGTCATTGTCCAGATTAAACTGGAGGGTAGGTGCCTTTCAGAGCTGGATGAAAAGGTTGTTTTTGACAGAAAGGTAAGAGAATTTAAAACTCTGGAGCTGTTCACCGCTAACCTCTGGCAATGGGCTATTGATTCACTGGAAGAGATAAAAGTTTATCTTCCTGAAATAGCCAAAAAAATGGAGCAGGTAAGTCTTCTTATTCAGCAGGGAGATTCAAAAAAGGCCTTTTCTCTACTGGACAGGTATATAGGATTATGGGAAAGGATAAACCAGACTTTAAGAACAATAGAGAAAATTTTTGCTCTGGATTATAACAAGATTTTCTTGAAAAAAAATGGGGACTCTTATAACATGGAAGAGCTGGTACAGCTTCTTGAAGAGGCAAAAAGAGCTATAGGTGATAATGATTTTTTAGCCCTGGCAGATATTTTGGAATACGAGCTTGCTCCTCGAATAAGAGAGAAGAAAAAATTGGTTGAGGAGATTATCAATACATTAAAACATCAAATGAACTGATATGAAAAAGGATGATTTAAACTATAATTATATTGAAAAAAATAAAAATGGATTTTATCAAAAAAATCTTTCCTTTCTTAAGAAACGGAATGAATCTGGTCTTATTAAAAAGATAGAAGAGGTAAATTTTCCTCAGGATATAGAAATTGTTAAAACAAAAACAGGGTTTCCTACTTTAAGGATAAAAAAAGAAAGTGGCCAGAGTATTCTTCTTCACAGCAGATACGATCCTGTTAAAGAGGCGAGGAACTTTCTTGCAGGTTATGATCTTGATAATACAGATTTTTTGATAGTCCTGGGATTTGGTCTCGGGTATCATGTAGAGGAAATCATTAAAAGTTATTC